>BNVA01000158.1 GCA_025997755.1 Spirochaetia bacterium
TTAAACTGGTAATTCCTGCAAAGTCTGTGTTTTTGTAATTGCGGTAAACTAAGTCTGCCCGCTGTGAAAGCAAAAGTCCTGTTACCGGCGCCGAAGTATCGCGGGGAGTCTCGGATATAAAAGAATTAGGAAATGTTCTACCCGGAACAGACGGAAATATCCGCCGCAGATTGTGTACGGCTGTCCGCCAGAGTAAAGCCGCTGTTTCCGTTAAACGAAAGATTTGCGCCGACAGGCTTAGTACCTAATCGTGTTTGAATAGCAACTGAAAAATTGCGCCGTTCCGCGCTATTCCCCGCATCCGGTATCATTGCATTCCAGCTTGTTCCCCAAATTTCACCGTAATCGCCGCTTATATTTTTATCGTATTGCTCTTCTACATATCCGGTTTGGACGGCGGCGGAAAGTCCCAAAGGAATCTTTGCGACTTTTTCTACCCCTAAATTGCCGCTCCAATTTCTATTTTTTTTACTGCCGTCAAAAACGCTTCCCGCATTAAACGCAGCTTGAACGGGACCTGCAAGGCTTATGGAAGCGTTATGATTCCACGCATTGTCAAATGGTGCAAGGAAAAAACTTTCTCCTATGGAAACAGGTCCTATTGTTTTTGAAATTGAATGTCCGCCGTTCCACCAGAAATTATCGCCTCCGGCTTGATACGCCGCCTTTCCTTCAAGATTTATGCCCAGAATTACAACACCGGCTCTGCTTCTCTGAACCGCGCCGAAAAAATTATCGCCATCGCCTGACAATGGATTGCCGCGCGCCGCAGTTTCAAGGCTTGTATCAAAATTAAAATTTTCAACAATCGTTTTACCGTTCACAACAATTATTGGCTTTTTAGTATTATAATGCAGATTGCCGCCTGAATTAAGCCAAAATTCATTGACGCTTTCCTCCAGTATTATTTCGTCAATAGAAAAAGTTCCATTGTCCAACGCCGCCCCGCCTGCGGGATTTAAAAAAAACATAATATAAGCGGAGTCATTCGTTGAATCTTCGCCTTCGGTAGAAGTCTTTTTAAGCGCATCGGGATTGTAGCTTAAAGATGCGCCGGCCGATTGATTTGCCGTTAATCCGCTCCACTTTACCTCCAAGACACGTTGTTTTGCGCCTTCCGGGTGCAGACGGTTTATCTCACTTGAATATTTTTGATGCAGGGTGTCATCAATGGTTTCGATTGTGGTAATATTTCCGTCTGTTCCGGGTAGAACATTTCCTAATTCTTTCAAAAGAGGCGTGAATTTTGAGCCGCGTACTATGGGAGGAGCTAAAAGGACTTTGCCTGAAACTGTGTTTGAGCCGTCATTTATTACCAAAACACGTATATATTTTGCATTGGTAAGTTTACGCCTGTCTATGTCGTTTAAAACAAGTGTCCACATATCGGCATTTTCAGAATATGGTCTTGCCGCGCCGTCCCTTGTAGGATACAGCTCTTTTTGGACTATTAGTTCGGGATTTTCCTGCGCCGGATCGCCTTTTGCCGCTAAAGCGCCTATTTGAATAACAAACCTAAAAGTTTTATTTGCGTCGAAATTTTTAAACCGGAATGGGATCAAAATCTCACGGGCTTCCGATAGAATATTGCCGTCTCCCAGCGGGGACTCAAAACCTGTCCAGTTATGGGCGCTATCCAGCGTAAATTCCGCAGCAAGTACATTTGTTCCAAGAGAAGGATCCTTTACAGGATAGGGACCGGTTTTATCGCTTACAACAGATGCGCCGCTCCAATTTACGTCCATTAAACTGGTAATTCCTGCAAAGTCTGTGTTTTTGTAATTGCGGTAAACTAAGTCTGCCCGCTGTGAAAGCAAAAGTCCTGTTACCGGCGCCGAAGTATCGCGGGGAGTCTCGGATATAAAAGAATTTTCTTCGGAAAGATCTACTATAACCTCGTTACCCTCCATACCGGCGGCACGGTAAAGCCCTGTCGTATCCGGCTGTTCAAAACCCGCGCCTAAGTTTATATCCGCCTTTAGGTTTTCAAAGTCCAGGGTAAGTTTATTGCTAAAACCTATATTGCCGGGGCTTGTAGCGCCTTCTTCAGAATACGATTGAGAATCAACATTCCAGCGGAAACCCACGACGGTTCTATTTTTAATTCTTTCGGAAAATTGTATATCCGCGCCGACTCCGGCAACTATGCTGCCGTTTTTACTTACATTGCTCCTCTTTAGATAACTTATTCTTATCACCTCGTTAAACGAAACAGGATTTTGCAGTTGTACAATTCCGCTTCCGGCATCAAAAGAAAAATTTGGGTCTTTGAGTCCGCTTCGAAGAACCTCCACGGTGCCCGGCACCACATCTTTACCTATATTGAAACCGGATGAAGAACCTAAATTTGTCCAGCGCAGGCGTACTTCCGTTGAAAGTGTCTCATTAGCGGTAAGGTAAACAAGATAATTCCACGCTCTGCCGGAAATATCCTGCGCAAGCGGCCAACGTGATCGCGGCGAGCGTATATTCGTAGCCTCGCCCGATAAAACTATCTCGTATAAATTGCGGAATGTTTGATCGATGTTGTTACCGGCTTCATTTACATACAATGGCAGTTCATTAAAAAATGAGCCGTCGGCAATTTGTGTAAGGGTAAAACCCTGCATACGTTCATCGGTAGAGGCGTCCACCAATGATGCTCCGGCGGAATTGCTGGATGGCGCTTTGTAAATACCCTGACGTTCAAATGGAGAAAAAGCGCCTTTTTCGTAAATTATAAGCGAGGAAACGCCGTTTATGGTGATCACCGCCGGTCTATTCTGCGGATCGCCTACCTGTACGGTCTCTTGTCCGCACTGCGGATATTGAATTAAATTTGCATCAGAGAAATATGCTTGGGTCTCGCCCAAAAAAGAGCTTGCATTACCGTAAGTTCCCATATACGCCTCATAATCGGCGGAGTATGAGACTGCAACTCTAAGTTCCGGGCTTACGGCAAGCTCCACAAATCCAAGCCTGCCGCTTGCCGCATATTCGCCGGATTTTGCCTGTCTCCAGCGTCTGCCTCCGCCTTCAAGCGGTCCCTCTTTATCCTCAAAGTATATGGTTATTACGCCGTCAATATTTGAATTCGGCAGAACATAAGATATGCCGCGCTGAGGGCTTTTAATGGGCAGGTATGCGTATGTGCGCTCCCTCTCCCCTTGAAAAACGCGTTCCTCCCTAACTGCGGTATCATAACGGAAAAGCGTATGAAACAACGCATTACCGCTGCCGAATTTGCCGTAAAGCCCAACCGATGACGAAGAATCTCCGCCAAAATCAAGGTACGGGATTTCAGGAAAATCGAGCCCTTTGTTTCCTATACCCAGATACTTGATAACATCATTTTCGCCGCCGCTATAACCGGCACGGTAACTGTTGATGTTGTAGTCTTCTTCAAAACTAGCCTCAACAAAAAATTTATTCTTTATCCACAACGACAGCATGAGATCGGCTTCCTGCATAAATAGAATAGGCGAATCATTTGCCGCTACATTTAAACCAAGCGGTGTTTTTGAAAGCCCCCATTTGCCTGTAAGAGTTCCCTTCCAGTAGCCGCTCAAAAAAAGTGAAACATCGGTATCATTTATAGTAAGAGAAAGTAGATCCGGCTTGGCTTCTTCGGTTATTTTTT
>BNVA01000159.1 GCA_025997755.1 Spirochaetia bacterium
TGGCGGACACCGGCATCGGCATAAAACCCGAAGACCTTCCGAATCTCTTTTCGGGCAGTTTAACCGTTTTGACAGCCGGAATAACCGCTCCATTGAGGGAACGGGACTGGGTCTTGCCATCAGCCGCAGCCTTTGCCGGGCAATGAAAGGCGACATTACCGTGGAATCAGAATACGGAAAAGGCAGTACCTTTACCGCGCGCATCCCGCAAATTGTTACCGATTCATCACCTTTCAAAACCATAGAACAAAGCAAAGCGGCAAGCGCGTTCAGCTCAAGTTTTATCGCCCCTGACGCCGTTGTCCTGGCAGTTGATGATATATCCACAAACCTCGTTGTGGCCAAAGGACTACTGACGCCGTACCGGATAACGGTGCATACATCTTTGTCCGGGACGGAGGCGGTTGACATGGTAAAGGCAAATCATTACGACCTGGTGCTTATGGATCACATGATGCCGGGGATGGACGGCATCGAAGCAACCGCCGCTATCAGAGAGTGGGAAAAAGCACAGGCTGAAGCCGGGAAGAGCCGATCACAAGTTCCAATAATTGCCCTTACCGCTAACGCCATTACAGGAGTGAAGGAGATGTTTCTGGCTCAGGGCTTTGACGATTATCTATCCAAACCCATAGATATTGCCAAACTGAATGATGTTATGGAGAAATGGATTCCTAAAGAAATGAGGAATGAGGGATTAGGAATGAAGATAGGGCACTCCATACTTTCCAATTCACTATGATCGCTGGTAACGAAAGTAGCGCCGAGATCGCTGGATGTAGCAACACCGATTGAATCGGCGAGAGATATATCGTAGCTTGTCTTGAACCTGCCCGCTTCGTAGAGTATCTTGTCGGTAATGGTGTCTACGATGGTTATTGGTTCGGCAAGGATGGAAAGCACCCGTTCTTTTGCCGCTTCAATGCCTGCCGTGTATATCCGGTCGTAGTAGATTTCGAGAAGCTGCACCTTGCTCATAAAAAGTGCTATTTTGCTTTTTTCGGCTTTGTCCAATAGATCATCTACCTTATCGCTGCCATATTCATCATTAAGAAAAGTAATCAGGGCGCAGGCGTCAAGGCAGTAGCGATCCATTACAGCACTATGTTTTGCAGATCCGTTTCGCGTTCACGGTCGTTATCGGTATGGTGACGCTTAAAATACGCTTCCATCGTGTCTCGACCTTTGTCAATACCGCGCAATGAACGCAAGGGTTTGACTGGCTGTACTGTTTCACTTTCTGAATTTACGGTAACTTCCACCTTTGCCTTTCCAATGGGAAACGTAAAGGGCAAGTCAAAGGTAACACGCCGACTGGTCGGTATTTCAATGGTCTGCTCTATTGTCATCAGGTTACTCCGTACCTCAAAATATAACATTAATTGCTGAAAAATAATATAGCAACATCAGCCTATTCTTATCGCCACAGCGGTGTCATAACGAAGCGCTCTGTACGGACGCACGGCGTACCGCATATATAAAGTTTTTATTCGTAGGACGGTTTAATACGGCGCGGCGGCTTATTTTCCATTTATTAAAATTGTTGCCTTTTCTGAAACTTCCTTAGTTTTTTCTTCAGGTACTTTTATTATAAAAGTTGCATTTCTTTTTATCCAATCAAGACTTTTTATTTGATCCGATAAAACCACACCAGTTATTTTTGTATTTTTTATTTCAACTTCAAAAGGATAACCTTTTACATGACTTGTGATCGGGCAAAAAAGTCCCAACCCAACTTTTTTATTATAGTCTTTGGGTGACAGAACCAATGCAGGTCTTTTTCCATTTTGTTCATGTCCTGATTGCGGATCAAAATCAAGCCATATTAAATCGCCGCGATCAGGGATATAATTATTGCCTACCATATTTCATTTCCAACTAGTGAACCAGTTTCGACTTCGCTATGGATATTTTGATCCGTTATTCGATCTAACATTTCAGCTAAATTTGGCTTTGCTTTTGATGTTATTAGAATCCCGTCTTTTGTGTTTTTAATTTCAACATAGGAACCATCATTAATATTCATGTTTTTTGCCATTAGGGTTGGTATTCGAATTCCCAGACTATTACCCCATTTTTTGATTACTGCTTCCATAATTGCACCTCATTTAATGAGTATAAATAATGTTTATACTGTTGTCAATAGAAGGCATTGATGAACCAGCCCTGTCAATAGACCAATAATGTGCTACAATGCAACTTTATAAACATAAGTGTGTCAAAATAGGAGTAAGGAATGGATAGATCGAGCGCTGCTCAAGTTATTATTGCAATAATACCCATTGTCGGTATTTTGATGGGTGGGGTTGTTGTGTTTTTCTATCTTTTGTGGAATCACAAACGTAAACAGTTGCTGATTCAGACAAAGCAGTGGGCGCCTGTAAACTTTGACCTTTACCTATTTAGCCTTTTAGCCGGCTTGCTTTTGAGCATCGTAGGGCTGGGGTTAACGGTCTTTCTTGCCATTGTGCTAGGTGCCGATTACGGCTTGCTGGGCGGGTTGATACCGCTCTCGTGCGGCATTGCGTTACTTACATTTTTTTTGATTAAATACCGCGAAAAACGGTAGCGATATTTACTGGCGTTTTTGTGGAATTAACCGATGAGATGATCGTTTGCGAGATTATCTCAGGACATAAAGAGCAGTTTCGTATACTTGTCGAAAGACACGAGCGTGCCGTACGCGGTTTGGGTATGAGTTTTTTTCATAACCCCGAAGAAAGCGCCGATTTTGCTCAGGAGGTTTTTTTAAAAGCATTTCGTAACTTAAAGCAATTTGAAGCAAAGTCAAGGTTTTCAACTTGGCTTTATCGTGTTGCATGGACAACAGGGCTTAACAGCGTAAACCGTAAAAAAGAGTTTACAAGTCTTGCCGACTACGATTCTGAAAGTTTTTATCCAACACCGGAAGGTGAGTTTATAAGAGAGGTGGTTAGGAATGCCGTAAAAAAAGCGGTGTCGGAACTGCCGGATAAATTCAGGGTGTGCATAGATTTGTTTTTTTTCTATGACCGCACTTATGAGGAGATTGAGCTTATTACGGGTTTTCCCGTAAATACCGTGAAGTCCCATGTTTTTAGGGCAAAGAAGCTGCTTAGAGAAAAGTTGGCTGTTTATGTTGACGAAAAACTATAAGAGGAGAAAGTATGAAATGTGATGATGCATTGAATTATCTTTACTATGCGGACGGACAGCCCGATCTCTTAACACGTATCCGTGTGTCGGCGCATTTATTTCTTTGTCCCTCCTGTATGGCTCATGCCGAAGCTTTGGAAAAAGCGGCAATGCTTGATTTTTTGCCGCCGCCCTCGAATACCGCAGACCTTGTAATGAAACTCATCGAAAAAGAAGAAACAGCCGAAAGCCCCGACGGTATTTTTGTCCCATCGATTCGCGGCTGGGTAATAGCCGGGCTTGTAGTTTTACTGTCCCTTTCCACAGCTTATTTCGGCATTAATTTTTTAAACACTCAGGACAGAAACGCACTTTCTTTTATGATACCCATGGGAATAACCGTAGGAGCCGTGATCACAGCATACGGCGCACTTTTTATAGGCGGTAACCTGAGCGAAATCACAAAACACTTTGGACT
>BNVA01000160.1 GCA_025997755.1 Spirochaetia bacterium
CATAGTAAATCCCATTCCTTTCCCCCTTGCGTTTTGTCCCGCAGGAAGGATTTTAGTTTTTCTATGGTTAGAATTTTACTTGGCGCATCTGTGCTCCAATGGTTAGATTTAACGTGGCGCAATTCGCCCACTAGACGTTTGCACGTAAGCCCCGTAAACTTTTTAGAAGCCGTTTTAAGCGGCGCAGGGGTATTTTTGGACGAAAGCGTAACAATAGTACTAGACGGCGGAGATCTTCTGTCCGCAGTCTGCGGATCTAACGACGGTAATCTCAAAATTATCGAAGGCAGTTTAGGCGGACGTGTAGTTGTACGGGGTAATGAAGTCCGCATGGACGGGCTTGATGAAACCGGCACGGAGCGCTTTAAATTGATAATGGACAACCTGATAGCGTCTGCGCGTGAAGGCGAGTCCCCCTCACCTGATTTTGTCAAAGCTCTAACCGACACTGAGGTAACCGGCGAAAATGGAAAGTCTCCGATTCGATCTTCACAGATCGTTATACCGCATGGTTTTAGCAAAGTATTTGCGCGCAGCAAAAATCAGGCGGATTATATAAACGGTATTAGAGAATGTGATATTTGTTTTTGTCTTGGACCTGCGGGGACAGGAAAAACATACCTTGCAATAGCCTGTGCGCTTTCGCTTGTTTTGTCAAAAAAGGTCAGGAAACTTGTACTTACCCGTCCTGTTGTTGAAGCGGGGGAAAGCCTTGGGTTTCTTCCCGGCGATCTGGCGCAAAAAATAAATCCTTACCTTCGTCCGCTTTACGATGCCATGGAATCACTTATACCCTTTAACATGGTAGCCAAAATGGAAGAAACGCGGCAGATTGAAATTGCACCGCTTGCATATATGCGCGGCAGGAGTCTTAACGATGCTTTTATAATTTTAGACGAGGCGCAGAACACGACAAAGGAACAGATGAAGATGTTTCTTACACGGCTTGGCAACGGCTCGCAGGCTGTTATCACGGGAGACACAACGCAAATTGATCTGCCTAAACGTGTTGATTCAGGACTTTTACACGCAGTGTCTCTTTTGTCATCTGTGCAGGGTATACACTTTGCGTATCTAAATACGGCGGACGTTGTTCGGCATCCGTTAATCAAAAAAATAATACAGGCGTATGAAAATGAAAAAAAATGATGAACAGGAACAAAAGACGTTAATCGAAGATTTTTTAACTATGTTTAAAAACCTGTTTAAAAAAACAAAACTTACAGTAAAAAAAGTTGCAGCTACACTGGTATCATGTTTTGTAGTAGCTATTGCTTTTTTGTGGAATGTCGATATAGGCGCACAAATATTTACCGGGCGCTTAATACTTTTTATCATGCTTTACGCCCTATTTGGTTTCTATTCAGGACGTAGTATAACTGTCAAGCGAAGGAGCGATTCCGAAGTTGTTTTGCTTTCACTTCTTACAGCCGTTTACTATATAACCTGCGTTCTTATCCGTGATATAAGTTTTATGGGCGACTATATGCCGGTCTCAATAGTTTTACCTACTGCGTTAATCGTAATGTTGATAACAATTTCTGTAGATAGCAGACTCTCTAACATTTATGCGCTTATACTGCCGCTTGGAGCTTTTTTAACAGGTTGTTTTGATGTTGATTCTTATATTTTTGCTACAGCTTCCGGCGTTTCGGGTTCTCTTGTTTTAACCGGAGCAAGACGGCGTATCGATCTTGTAAAATCCGGTATTATCGTAGCCGGAACAAACCTTGCTGCAGTTATTGCGGTTCTGCTTTTAAACGGCTGCCCTGGTGAAAAATACCCATGGATCATATTTTGGTCGCTGTTAAACGGCGTTGCATCCGGTATGCTTGTCTTGGGAATTCTACCGATAATTGAAAATGCTCTGCATCTTGCAACGACATTTAAATTGATTGAGCTTTTGGATGTGGGCGCGCCGCTACTAAAAAAACTGGCAGCACAAGCGCCCGGCACATACAGTCATACAATGATGGTCGCAACCCTCGCGGATGAAGCATGCCGCGAAATTGGGGCTAAGGGTTTGCTTGCCCGTGTAGGTGCTTACTATCACGATATAGGAAAAATGGATCAACCCGATTATTTTGTTGAAAATCAAACGCTGTACAACAAACATAACGAACTTAATCCCCGTCTTTCCGCTACCGTTATACGAAGCCATGTAAAACTGGGCGTAGAAAAAGCGCGGGCTATAGGACTTCCTACCGAAGTTATTGATATTATAGCCGAACATCACGGCAATTCGCCGATAATGTGGTTTTATAACGCAGCCATGGAACGCGAAGGAAATGTAGATATGGAAGATTTTTGCTATCCGGGTAATCCGCCGCGTTCAAAAGAATCTGCGGCTGTAATGTTAGCCGACGTAACTGAAGCCGCTACACGTACATTAGAAAAACCAAACGCAGCCCGCCTTGAAACTTTTATACAGAAACTTTTTGACGATAAAGTTCAACACGATCAGCTTGCGGAATCCGCACTTACCTTTCATGATCTTGAAGTGATAAAAAATATATTTGTGCGTGTACTCGCCGGACACTATCATCACCGTATTGAATATCCTAAAGTAACAAAAGAGGCTGATAAAGAAACAACACCTAACGGTGATAATGAAACAAAATGAACCGTATAGAGATAGCGGCAGAAGAAGTGCCTCTGCCTGAAAATATTGACGTTTTAAAGTCTTTTCTAAAAAATGTTCTAAAAGCGATAAAAAAAAATAATTGGGAACTTTCAATCTTATTTTGTAATGATGATTTTATACGCATATTGAACAGGCGTTTTCGTACAAAAGATGAGGCTACAGATGTACTTTCTTTTCCGTTAGGTGAAACAATCATTGAAAACAGCAAAGAGTATTATGCCGCAGGGGATATAGTGATCTCGCTGGAAACATTAGCAAAAAATTCAATTTTGTATGCCGTTGACAAATATGAGGAGCTGCGCCGTCTTTTAGTCCACGGTATTCTGCACTTAGACGGTATGGATCATCAAACAAACGACCCTAGTGAATCCATGCTGCAAAAACAAGAACAAATATTGGAATCTGTAACGATTTAACTTAAGTATAGACTTTTCTGTCTTCCGGCGCAGATGTTAAAAATTTGTCTGTTACGACAGGATGTATATAAACAGGGCTTACCGAGACACAGTTTTTTTTCTGCGTAACATCAAAATCCGAGCCGTTTTCGTCCAGCGTCTCGACGGTCATGGTTAAAAAGTTTATTTTTGTCCAGCCTTTTTCCGCAGAAGTTTTTTCAATTGTATCAAAGTATGACCGTTTTGCAGGGAAGGTTAGGCTAAATGTTTTTTCAAAGTTAGGGGTATTAGGGATATTAACGTTTATAAAAATATCCTTCCTGCAGAGTTTACGAAGATTTTCAAAATTATCCGCCGCCCATTCGGATGCCCTTTCCCAGAGCCATGGCGGATCGCCCGACAGCGAAAAGGCAATCGCCGGTAAGCCGTACAAAGCCGCCTGCCTTGCCGCACCGTCTGTGCCTGAAAATAGTATGTCCGTCCCCAAATTACAGCCCGCGTTGATCCCCGAAACAACGATGTCCGGTTTAAATTCTATCCCGCCTGCAAAAC
>BNVA01000161.1 GCA_025997755.1 Spirochaetia bacterium
AAGTTGCTGGAAAATAATGATGATAAATTTTTAACGTCTTCTCAATTTGATATACTTTTAAATAAAATTATCGATTTTTCGGGTGATGCTGTTATAGATTTATCGCTTTGGGGAGAGTTGGCACTGCACCCGCAAAAAATGGAAATTATCAATTCGGTACTAGAAAAACCGGCTTTATCACTTATAATTGAAACCTCTGCAATCGGTTGGAAAACAGAGGAAATCGAAATTCTTGCTAAATCTGCAGAAACGGCAGCTCCCCGGCTAAATAAAATGTCTCCGCTGTCTATTATTATTTCACTTGATTCGATTGACCCTAAAAATTATGCCGGAATACGTGGAAATGGTTTTGATGAAGCATTATCATCTGCAAAGGCGTTTGTAAAATATTTTAAACATAACGCATATATACAAGCGGTGCGGTGCAAGGGGAAAGAAGACGATATTGAAAAATTCTACAGGTTTTGGAAGGCGGAAGAAGCTGAAATAATCATCCAAAAATACGATCATTTTTGCAGGTTATTGCCGGATTTGACTGCGGCAGACCTTTCACCGGTTCAAAGACTTCCATGTTGGCATATAATACGGGATTTTCCCATAAAAATTGATGGTACCGTTGTCCCATGCAGAGAAATGTCATTACCCGGTACAGATACAGGTAAATATAAACTTGGAAACGCTTTTACTGAAAATTTAGATATAATTTGGAAGCGTGGTGAACAATTATACGAATCTCATTGTAGAAATGATTATAATTGCACTCCTTATAGTCTTTGTGCGGATTGCGATGAATACTGGACATTTAACTTTTAACAGCATAGTTCCTACATATACGGCAGACAACGGAAGCTACAGATATCCGCTTTAGTTTAGAGTTTAATCTTTTTTGCCGATAAACTAAGGG
The DNA here is from genome assembly GCA_025997755.1 of Spirochaetia bacterium. Next base: position 905 of record BNVA01000161.1, read on the forward strand.
AGGAGTATGTAATCGGCATGAGAACTCTTATAGGTAAAAGCGCAATTATTGTCTTTTTATTAACAGTATTTTCTTTTGCCAATTTATATCCCGTTACAATATCGGTCATGGTTGTTGAAACCGGTTTAGACGAAAAACCTCAGAACGAACTAGTAAATATTTGGGAAACCGGTATGATGGATGCCCTTTTTGATGCCGGTCATATTGTAAGTAATGCGCAATCTGTTTTGATAGAAAGGGTACCGGATGAAGATATACCGGAAGAAATTTCCGGTTATGTAAGTGAAGCGGAAGATGGGGGCTTCGATTACTTTGTAGTAGCCTTTCTTGAGTACAAAAAGGAAAAAGATTTTGTTAAGGCAAGACCGGAAAAAATAACACTTAAATTACTTAGCTTTAGCAATAATAGAATTATTTTTGATGAAAAAATGGCAAAGCCCGTTAAATTCACTCCCAGTGATGAATACGACAACGCTAAAAAAGCGGCAAAAATAATAATGCCTTATTTAGGAAAAACACGAAAAGTATGAAATACTTGACACAAAATAATAAAAGCGTATGTTTACTTGTTTTTCTGCTCTTTAATTTTGTTATTCTATTTGCAGCGCCTTCCTCTTGGGAGGGTATGTCATCGGTAGCCTCCTATGGTGAATTACCGGAAAAAGGCTACTATGCAATAAGTAATTCCTTTCCTAAAAATACGGTTGTTGATATTTTAAATCTTGAAAATGGAAAAACTATTCAAGTTATTATATCAAATAATAGAATTACACCCGGCGGAGTTGTTATTCTGTCCCGTGATGCTGCCGACGCGCTTGCTATGAATTATGACTATGTAGGCAGAATCAGAATGACAGTTCCCATTGATACAACAGCTTTTCCCCGGTTTTCGGAGGGACGAAGTTTTTACTCAGGTGACCCGGATTATGATCCAAGAGCATTTGTAAGAGAAAATATGCCGTCGGATCAACCCCCGCCTTACATTGTTATAACGGATCCGGAAGCGCCGGACCCTAAAATGGATAAACCTGAGATAGTTACTCAGGCAGTAACACCAAAGGAGAAGGAAACCCAAGTTTATCTATACCCACCGGTAATAATTGAGGCCGAAGTAGAACCTGAACCTGTAAAACAAAATGTTGAACAGGAGGAGTCTCCTGAGGATGTTCGTCTTGCGTTCATTCCAAAAGAAAAAGAATTTTCTGGCTATATTGATATCCCAATACCTATTGCGATTGAAGACGATTTTGAAGAAGATATGGTTTATCCGCCTAAGGAAGTATATGAAGATGAATTTGCAGAATCTGTTAATATACTTGCCAATGTTCCCGAAAAATCTGATGTTACTGTTGATGACTATCCTGATTTCACAAAATACGAATTTGCGGATGCTTCTTCGCCTTATTACCAGCCTGATTTTGATGGAGATATAAAACTTGCCGATAAAACAGATTTGGCAATGGCGGAAAAAAAGATTGCGGAAAGCAATGAAACAGCGGATACTGCATATCCTGCCCTTGAACCATATTTAAATGATAATTTCAATAATATTGATAATGACCTTTCTATGGTTATTCCCGAAGAAGCACAGGTTTCACCTCTTTACGCCGAACCCGGTATAAATGGTACTCTGGATATAGTCGATAATCATTGGGTAATAACTGATGAAGCCGGAAATGATTATGTTTTAGATGATAAAAATACTCCTGATGATACTTTTTTCATACAGCCTCCTGATGAAAGCACAATTGGCGAACTTGCTATTGCGGATGAAAAAATAGACTCAGACAAACCAGATGTGTCATTTCCGTATGCCGAGCCGGGTATGCAAGGAGTCCTGGATTATCAAGACGGACAATGGATATTCCGCGATGACACCGGCAGTCCCTATGCCATTCTTCCGCCCGAAGTTTACTATCTAGCACGGGAACCGGATGACAGTGAAATAGGGCTTGTCTATGCCGAGCCGGGAATGGTTGGCACAATAGATATTACCGACGGTATTTGGACACTAACCGATGATAAGGGTAATGTCTTCCTTATGGACGGCATTTATACATTCGATTCGCTTGAAAGTTATTCACAGGCAAGGGAGCCTTTAGGCGGGGATATAGGCGATCTTGTAACGGCAGTTGAGAACCTAAGTCTTGACAGGGTGCAAACATCGTTTCCCTACGCAGAGCCCGGAATGCACGGAATACTGGATTATCAAGATGGTCAGTGGATATTCCGTGATGACACCGGCAGTCCCTACGCTATCCTTCCGCCCGAAGTTTACTATCTAGCACGGGAACCGGATGACAGTGAAATAGGGCTTGTCTATGCCGAACCCGGAATGGTTGGCACAATTGATATTACCGACGGTATTTGGACGCTCACCGATGATAAGGGGAATGTCTTCCTTATGGACGGCATTTATACATTCGATTCACTTGAAAGTTATTCACAGGCAAGACAGCCTTTAGATACGGATATAGGCGATCTTGCAACGGCAGTTGAAAACCTAAGTCTTGACAGGGTGCAAACATCGTTTCCCTACGCAGAGCCCGGAATGCACGGAATACTGGATTATGCAGACGGTCAATGGATATTCCGCGATGACACCGGCAGTCCCTACGCTATACTTCCGCCCGAAGTTTACTATCTAGCACGTGAGCCTGATGACAGCGAAATAGGACTTG
>BNVA01000162.1 GCA_025997755.1 Spirochaetia bacterium
ATCTTTTTTGTCAGGTAAGCAGCGAACATTTCGTTTTTGTTTTCCGCCGCTTCCTTGATCGTTTTTGAAAAAGCAGAAACCGCATTCTCAAAATTCGCAAGGATCACTTTCGCGTCCTGCGCAGGGTGTTTTTTACTTCCGGCAAAAGGATCATAATCCCCTTCCTTCTGAAATTTTAATGCGGTTTCAATGAATTTTTCCGCCGCCTTGCTCTGCTCTGCAGACAACTTGCCGCCCGATACCAAAAGTTTTTCCACATCCGCGATAAACTCCGGTTTGGTAATCTCCCAAAATGGTCCAAAAAGTTCTTCCAATAGCATATCTTCCAGTGCCTCCTTTGGGTCTTTCATAGACCCGCCATTTAATTTTGAGTGAAGCCGCGCCCATGTTGTAAAATCAGGGTCTTCAACTTCATAAATATTTAAATAAACTTGTGCTTCGTAGCCGGAAAGCATAACAAAAAGCCCTCGTTCATAAAGCTCTTTACTTGAACGTATAATCCATTTACCGCTGCGCTGCTCATTTAAAAGCACAAAACAATGCTGGTTAAGATGTAACAGCAAGGCTTGCGCCAAACTATCCTGTCTATAATTCCCGTCCTTTTGCGGAATTGAAACACAACTAGCACAAATCCAGCCGGAACATACGGAATATGAATTATTATACAAAACCAGCGCTCTATCGCTGCCGGATCTATTTGCGTACGCAAATACATTTTCGTTCACATTGCCTTCGTTTGTACATAGATCAAAAAGACAAAAATCATGACTGCCGGAAAAAATATGACGCTTTTTCATAAGCGGAAAAACTTCTTTTTCATGGCGCATAACAAGCGCCGCGTCCGGTTTTTCGTCGTAGTAGGCGCGGCGGTACTCCATACCGTATTTTTCTTCAAAACCTTCGATCTGTCCGTGTCCGAACATAGGAAGTCCCGGCATGGTTACCATGAGTATACAGATGCCGAAGTACTTATCATCCTTGCCGAACTGCGCCACTGCGGTTTCCTCGTCGGGATTGTTCATAAAATTAACAAAGCGTTTTAAAATCTCAGGATCAAACTGTAACGTGTTTTTGATCGTGTCGCGGTACTTTTGGTTTTCTTCTTTTTTGAGCATATTCATAAATGCCGAATTGTAGACGCGGTGCATTCCAAGCGTACGCACAAAATAGCCTTCCAACATCCAAAACGCTTCGGCAAGGAGCAGGCAGTTCGGAGCTTCGGCTGCGCAGCGGTCTACAACCTCGCGCCAAAATTCGTTGGGTATACGGTTATTGAATTCGGCGGTACTTATGGCGTGTTCCGCACGGCTCGCAATGTCGCCGCCGCGTCCGGGTTCGGGATACCACAAACGTTGAATATGGCGTTTTGCCAGAGTCATGGCGGCGTCAAACCGGACTATTGAAAACTGTTTGCATACGCCTACGATGGTCGAAATCACCGCTTCGCGGGCTTCCGCGTTTAAAAAATCAATTTGAGCGGTATCGTTCCATGGCATTGAGGTGCCGTCATTCCCATGATAAATGTAGCGTCGCCGGTTATTCCGCCTGTCGTAGTGATGAAAAACCACCGCGCAATCCGAGTTGTCGTAGTAGTGATCCTCAATTTGAACAACTATATCGGGGTTGTTCGACAAGTTGCCGGAGTTATACTGATACTGAGGGTAGGGCGGGTAGTCAAGCTGCAGGAAGCGGTCGGGATGCTCCATGATCCAGCGGCTGTCTATGCCTGTGTGATTCGGCACCATGTCGCTGCCCAGCCGTATACCGCGTTTGAAACAACGATCACGCAGATTACAAAGCGCACCCCAGCCGCCAAGCTCTCCGGCTATGTCGTAATCGTTAAGGCTGTAGGCGCTTGCCGCCGCTTCTGGATTCCCCTTCCACTGCTTGATAGTACGGGACGCATTGCTGCGCTCCCAGATTCCTATGAGCCAAAGCCCCGTAAACCCGCGGCGGGAAAGGGTGTCCAGTTCCTCGTCGGGGATTTCGTCCAATTTTGTTATTTCCCGTCCGTATTTTCTGCTAAGCTGCCAGAGCCAGACAAGGGTGCTTTTTGCCATAAGTACAGTTTTCGGCATCCACTCCAAATCCTGACTAAAACGCTCGTATTCGCTTTGCAGATAACCGTAATCATAAACTTGTGTGGGTCCGGGAGCGCCGCCCCAGTTGGGTTTTTGCTCTTCGCTAATCACATCAAGACTTGTAAGGAGCCGCGCCAAAAACGCCTCCAGTATCATACCCCAGCGATCCTTCATCCAGCGGAGCTGACCGGAAAGCGAATCGGGGCAGGCAATGGCTGGAGCGCGTAAAATATCCCACAAATTCTGTCCGTCGGGACCAAAAGCGGGTAATTCCGCCAAAAAGCCACGTAATTCTTCGATAGCGTGTGTATAAACCGTCTTTAACTCAAGGTTGGCATCATCAAAAAGAAACAAAAACGGGTTAAATGCAGGGTTTAAGTTGGCTATTGTAAGCAAAAGCAACTCTTCCAGCGCCATTGCACGGTGAGTTAAGCCTCCTTCACCGCCTTTAAAATAGTCCTGCACTGTAGAATTGCCCGAGTATACAGATTGCGGCGGAAAAAGAGTACAAAATGTTTCCAAAAGCGCGTCTATTTTGTCAAATCCCAGCTTTTCCTGCAATCTTGCAAGGGCATTTTCAAAAACATCATTTTGAATTTGAGCGCGGTACAACCCCACAATAAAGTGCAAAATTTCGTCTATAAGCCCCATCGCATTCAATTCACCGGCGCGGACGGCTTTTTCGGGGTATTTTTTTAGGTCTAACTTTGAGTTGAATTTCGCGGCAAGCTCGCGAACCTTCTTAAAGTCCGCAAGAATCACATTACCGGTTAGGGTAAACAAAGCCGCTTCAAGTCCATGCTCGGCTCGAACATCATTACAGATGTGGAACTCAAACGACGGCTCACTAAAGGGGGCGCAAGGCACGGAAAACACACCTTTCTCCGCAAACGGCAGATTTTCAAACTTCGTCAGGCGGAGGCGTAAACGGGTCTTCACATTCGGCAAAAGCTCTTTTTCCATAATAAGCCCCTCTTATTAGTATACTTTATCATAAAATGTAATATTGGTGAAGGGGAAAAATAGTGCCCTTACCGGTGCAATAAAATCTGTAGTTGAGTTATGACGCTGTAGGAGATTTCTTTTGAACGGAGCAGGTGTCCCCTAAGCGAGTTTGCCGCTTTTTTCCAGCTTTTATTCAGGCAGTATCTGGTAATTACGCCATGTTCCTGCTGGGATTGTTCAATGCGCTGCTTCCCTAGATTGCCGCTTAAAATGCGGAGCCGGATATTCTGTGTATAGGGGTATCTGTAGGCTTGTGTAAGATAGGTATTTTTTGCAGCGTCTATAAACAGATGATGAAATTCGTCGTCTTTTTTATAAATTTCATCTAAAGTAAACTTTTTGGGATTCTGTGAAAAAAAGCCCGCTAGTTTTTCGTAGACATCAGTGTTTATGGTTTTTCCATATTTTTCCAGAGCGTGAGGCTCAATAAGCATACGCAGCTCATATATCTGCTCTACCTCCTCCAGGCTTATACCGGCAACAATAAC
>BNVA01000163.1 GCA_025997755.1 Spirochaetia bacterium
CCATAGTAAATCCCATTCCTTTCCCCCTTGCGTTTTGTCCCGCAGGAAGGATTTTAGTTTTTCTATGGTTAGAATTTTACTTGGCGCATCTGTGCTCCAATGGTTAGATTTAACGTGGCGCAATTCGAACTCTATCATCCCCTTGATATTGGGGTTATAATGGGCTTGTCAGAATTTTTCTCCCGACTTTCTGGAACTAGTTCCGGTGTTATATGCTGGCTTAGGGAAGGGGCTGAGTGGACACCTAACTTGGTACTTGGGTCATTTTCGCTAAGTATGGAACCTCAAACCAAAGTTTATGCATATCCCTTCTGGTTCATATTGGAGATAACTAAGAGTTTCGTCTGTATTATACTCTTTTTTATCAGACGAATGGATTTTCACCCACAGAAACTTAGACTTAGGCACAATCTTCCATTAAAATGTATTGGTAAAAAAACGGATTATTTGTGTGGAATACTTGTATGAATATTCTGAAAAACTTAAAGATAGTAATAAGTATATTTACTCTTGTGCTGACTATTTTAATATATTATATAAATCTTTTCCCTGATATAAAAACAGTAACAATTTGTGATTACAAAAGTTTACCATTTCCGTTTAATAAAGATGAAACTTGGTATGATGTATGTGTTAATTGGTTTTATCCCAATAAAAATAATTTACCAATTATATTATGTGTTATTATTATAACAATTCAAATATCTACATTTTTTTTCGAGAACGTAGTGCTTAAACGGATATTATTGGACAAAGTGCTAAGTAATATCATAGAATCGGATTTCTTTGTCGGTATTCTTCATTCCCGGATAACAGTATTTAAAAAATATTCTGGAATAAGATCTTTATTTTTGTACATTTGGTTCTGTTTCATTGTTAACTTTAGCGCTCATAAAAAAATAGGCCTATTCAATATTTATTTAAAACATATTCCAAACCCAACAAGACAATATTTATTTTTATATAGAAGACGAGGTATTCCGAATCAAAAGAGTTCTTCTGTCAACTTTTTAGTTCCAAGAAACGAGGAGGAATTAAATGGCATTGTATCTTATAGTATTTTATACGAAATGTTTTTTTGTTCTAAATTGCCGTCATTAGAAGGTATTGATCTTGATAATTATCATTGTTATGATGAGTTAGAAAAAAAATCGGATGAAGTCACAACCATTAAAGACTATATGGAAAAAAGTAAAATGAATGATTTTGATAGACTTAAAATGATTCATAAGAATTTTACTAATATTGCTGCATCTCCTTTGTATAGAAATGATAAAATATGGGGTGCAGTTGTTGTAGACAATGATTTTGAGGGAGCTATATCTAAAAAGCAAGAAAGAATAATAATAACATATTTTAAAATCATCGAGAAATTAATTTAATTGGGAGGCATAAGATGCTTGTTAAAGTAGTAGACAATGACGCAAAAGTTTACGATGTGGATGTCAACACGAACGTGTCGGCAGGTGATTTTCCCAGCACTATATTTATTGTGAAGGAAAATAATTTTACAAAATTATTTTTTGATATTCGACATCATTTTGATTTTATGAAAAGAAAAAAGAATAAAAAAATAATGATTTGCTATAGCCGAAATTCAGGCAGAATTTCCGAGATAGCAATAAAAGATTTTCAGGAAAACGATATGGGGAATCTTTATTCTCTTTTTGATACACTTGAAAAGAATGGCGATAAAAAAAGATTGCGATTCAATAATAATATTGCAATCGGAAAAGAAATTTCATCGAAGGTTTTTTCAAGAACACTTTAAAGCAAATTAATGGCGCATAACTTCGGTTTATGCTTCACTGTCCCCCCGGTAAGAGACTAGGCTCCACGGCAATGGCTGGGTTAAGCCGTCCTGTTTAGGGGAGTAAAACCTGCGGCACTTCGTATTTGCCCTATTAGCACAAACATCAAGGCTAAAGTGGTAGATAGCATCGTACTTCTGGAATAATTCCGGGGGAGTTTCGTAGTCGGTACTCCCGGATGACGCAAACAGAACATCATTTATTTTCTTGTCTCCTTTTCTTTAGTTAAAATAGATACCCATACAGATACCTTTAGAAGTTTCTCCGAGGTGAAAAAGATAAGTGCCTCCCGATTGGGAAGCCCTGTGTTTGATACATTGCTGTACGAAAGATAATATATAAGGGAAAAATGAGGATATTACCGGTTGTCAGGGACCTTCAAAATCCCCTCCAGGAGCGCAATAGGAGGCCATAGGCGCGCTTTCCTTGCACTCCTGTATGTGTCAACCCCGCTTCTCGGCATGTTTTGGCTCTTTTTCAGGCTTTCAATCTCTGGACTTTTTTGTTTTCAGACAGCTTTATTGGGAATAAACGGTAATATCTTAGTCTGTATCGCCTTTCGTAATTGGTCGCCTCGGTCATCGGTCATATGATCATAGAGGTCTGTCATTTCGGGGGTAATATGTCCAGTTTGCAGGCGTAGTATATCATCAGAGACAGTCCCGCGAATTGTGCTATTAAAGAAATGTCTGAACGAGTGAAAGGATATATTACGCTCACGTCTAATAATCTCACCTAAAATTCTGGTTAGTTTTTTTGCTTCGTTAGGCAACATTGTTCCAAAATACATTTGCCGTTCACGATCAACGCTGCCAAAAATAAGCACATAAGGATTTTTTCCGCAAAGTATAGCAAGTCTCTGCACTGTGTCTGTATCAAGAACTGCAATTTTTTCTTCTGCATAATTACAGACTTTCACCCTCTTATTGACGTAAGAATAACTATATCGGACATGAACACAATTTTGCGTTGTATCAAGATTATGGGATTGCACAGCTATCATTTCATCAGGCTGTATATCAAATTTTGTTGCCAAAATTGATGTAAGTTCTTGCCATTCTGTATTTTTTAGCTTCATAACAACTTCACCAAACAAAGCAGCCAGAGCCTTTTCCAGATGAGATTCAATTGTTTCATATCGTATCGGTTTTGTTGGTTCCACTCCCCAAAAGATAAAAGAACTATTAAATGGATTTTCAAGACGCACAATAAACCTCATAATGACGGTTATAAAAAAGCCGCTAAAAGAAGCTGTCCGTGTCGGTATGCTTCCGAGAAACCCAGCTGACAGTGTGGAATTGCTCGCCTCAGATACAAAAGAGCGAGGTATACTCAATCCTAGCGAATTACAGAAACTTTTTCAGTTTGAGTGGTCAGATGAGAGGACAAAAACAGCATCAATTTTGGCGGCGGTTTCCGGTATGCGATTGAGTGAGATTGTCGGTTTACGTGTTGAAAATATTGATGCTGAACGAATGTTGATACATGTTCGGCATAGCTATTCATCATTTGAAAAGAGACTAAAAGGAACGAAAAATGAAAAGTCTCGTATCATCTATACCGACTCATCAATTATAGAAATGCTTACCAGTCTACACGCGAAAAATCCATTTAATAGTTCTTTTATCTTTTGGGGAGTGGAACCAACAAAACCGATACGATATGAAACAATTGAATCTCATCTGGAAAAGGCTCTGGCTG
>BNVA01000164.1 GCA_025997755.1 Spirochaetia bacterium
TTTATTATCACCTGCGTCTTTATCGTATGGCGCTTTTTCTTGCCGGAATACCACTTTTTTTGTTTTTTTTAGGCCGTTGGACGGGACTTTCGGTCACATCTACCACCACATATTGTATAGAGCATGATTCTTCTTTCAATATTTTCTTTCCAGGCAGTTTAAAATCAGGAGCTTTCTTTAACGTATCCTCCACCCATTTGACAGCCATGGAAACCGTGCCTTTGCATACCCCATACTCTGCACCAATACTCTCCATCGTTCGGTATTCCCGCAGGTATTTTAAGGTTATGAACAGCTTGTCCTGTACCGTCAGGTTCGGAGGCTTGCCTCCTTGCCGGTGCAACTTGTCGAACTCTTTTTGAAGTATGACTTTCATCCGCTCAAATGTTTCTGGTGTTACCCCATACAGCCGTTTGAATAGAACGCTCTTGGCGTCTAGTTTTCTCTTTCCCTGTCCCATACTGATATTATATAATTTCAGGGGTTATTGAACAAGTCTAATAATAAATATATGAAATTGGAGGGTTAATTATGGTTATATTCGAAGCAAAACTTGAAAATCGCAATTTGTTTGATGAAGTTATTGCCGTGACTGCTGACGCAGAACAGGTGATAGTCAGTTCATTAGATGGTGGTGACTTAATTCAAGTAATCGTTCCTATTGTTTCAATAATTGCTCCATTAGTGGCACAGACTGTTCAAAAATTATTCGCTGATAATAGAGCAACAATAAAATATGATGGTATAGAAATTTCTGCAATAGGATACGACAATGCTATGAAGATGTTCAAAGAAATTGATAATTTGAAACGTGGAAAAGGTAAAGAAAATGAATATTAACAAATATATAGAATTGACTAAACATTTACTTTGGGATGTTTCGCTTGAAGTCTCCATTCCTGAACATTTGTTCAAACTTTTTTAGGAATTATCTTATCAACTTTTAGGTGAACACATTGAAGTTGTACCTGTATGCTCAAGTGATGTTTTTCCAGAAGTTGTTTTCTTTGAGTCTAAACATTATTTACTTTGGGATAGTATGTATTGGGAGTTTTTTGACACATTTATGAATTGTGTAGCGTATTTAGGAATAAAAGATAAAGACTATACCACTGCTAAATATATGTTGCGTAATACCTATATAGAGTTTTTAGCATATAAATTAGAAAAGTTTCCAGAAATTTCGCTTTGCCTATCAAGTGAATTATTGTACATTGATAGAGAACATTTTCTTATGGAAATGCAAGCTGACTTAGATGAGCATTTTAGTGGATGGGGATCAAATAGTGTTTGGTTTCAAGCACGACTTTATGTATTTTTACATGAAATGTTCCATATATTTTTTAGAAGCAATAATTCGAAATATAGAGAGGTTGTAAATACGTTACAAGAAATTTGTAGGCTTATTCTCAAAAACAATCTCAATGATTTTCTTAACTTATATGATGAAAACGACTGGGACGAATCAGGCAAGAAAACTAACTACGATACTTTAACTTCAATCGTTGAAGAAACAGACTTGACATTGATTGAAGAGGTTGCATGCGATTTTCATACATTTTTTTCGATAGTAAATTTTTTGCGAGATTCTTGCAAAGAATATAATTTAGAAAAAATCATTGATGATGTACAAGAAACTTTACGCTTTTGTTCTTATCTGCAAACAGAGTTTACCTATACGCTGTCGCTATGGAATGAGACAATTGGACTATGTGAACGGCAATTGTCTAGTGATTCATCAGACATCGAAACTGAATCATCTGAATTCAATAAAAAGATTGAGTTCCATAAGGTGAGATGTTTTTCTCGCAGTGCAGTTTTGTTCCAAATAATCCAAGTTAATTGTTTAGTACAATATAAGTATCATTCTTCATTAAAAGATGTCTTTTCAAATAATGACGTTCGCTCTTTGCTTTTTCCGATATCTGATGGACTAAAAAAATTTCGTCATATTATTGAAACTTTTGGAGTTGCTGATGCATTAAGAGAACGAGGTGAACTGACTAAGAAACAGCAAATAAAAGCATATCATCAATTAGTGCTATTGAGAAAAAATAAAGATTCATCTTTTATGTATTGATTATATCATAATATAGCATTTATGGGCAAAGAAAGAATAATCAACTTTCTACCTGTACCATCTACTACAGGCAGTCATTCAACATGGATTTTATTGTGGAATGAAACGGATTAAAAAGTGGAATAATAAAATAAATGGGGTACGCCCCTCACTTCACATAACATACGCTATACGCTGCGCCGCAGTAGCGGCTTGGCCTACGAAAAACCCCAGTCGGGCTTCGCCCTTTGTGGGGTTTTTCTCCGGCACATTTTTGCAGTTGCTGGAAACCTACGGTTTCCTTTATCGCAACTGCAAAAACGTCGTATAGCTTTCACGTTATATGCCATTTTTTCTGAGATGTTTGTAAAAATCATATTTTAAGTTTGGGCGATTGACTTTTCTCAAGTATTTTTCTATAATTGTGTTTACCACTAGACATTATGAAAGACTTTAAGGAGAATCTATGGACATTGAGTTACAATATTTAAGGGATGAGATGAATTATAGAGTTCAGCTCGTTTATTCGCACTCAAATTCTGTTCTGTCCATAGTCGCTACTTTCTTTTCTGTTATTCTTGCTGCCATTACATTTAGCGACAGCAACTCGGAATACGCTGCCCTTCTCCCTGTTCTACCAATTATGTTTTTTATACCACTTATAATCATACACACCCAAGCACAAAAATTTCGAGAAAATTTAGACCAAATAATCGAAATAGCGGCTTATAGTGCAGTGTTTTTTGATGAAAGCATAATGGAGGGGAAGAACATAAAGAATTTTTCAAGTTGGGAATTTTCAACCTTTGAGGTAGGTAGAATCGACAAAACTGAATACAGCCGTTGTTTCGGCTCTACTCGACGCAAAATGAATAAGGAATATCTGTGGTTTGCGATAATTTGTTTTATAGCTTCGTTGTTATTATTTGTGATGTCGGCAAAATATTTATTCAACCAAAATTTGGTTGGTGCCATAGTTTATGTAATTGGCGTACTGACTCTCTTAACATTCTCTTTCCGGTTCGTGATAGTAATCTACAAATGCACAAGTTTCTCGCGCTTTTTCGATCAAAAAGAGGCGTGCATGAATAAATGGATAGCCTATGCACTGGAAAAGGGCTATTACAACGAAGAAACCATAAGAGAAAAATTTGGCGATGTCTTCGATGATTTCTTAAAAGAATACAAGAAAAAATAAATGTGTGTCTGCATTTTCAAATTTAATTTCAAACAATTATTTTTCCAGAGTTGATATACAAAAAATTAATAATTTTCGTATATTAGACTTGTTCAATAACCCTTGAAATTATATAATACCAGTATGGGACAGGGAAAGAGAAAACCAGACGCCAAGAGCGTTCTATTCAAACGGCTGTATGGGGTAACACCAGAAACATTTGAGCGGATGAAAGTCATACTTCAAAAAGAGTTCGACAAGTTGTAC
>BNVA01000165.1 GCA_025997755.1 Spirochaetia bacterium
CACAGAAACTTTTTCGGCATTCGCGACATCGGTATAGGAACGGGCGACCACAGCCGCATAGTAGACGGGGCGCTCGTTTTTGCGGATCAGCTTGAAGTATTCGCTGATCACATTGCCCATATACGCGCCTCCGCGCAGCGAAACGTATATCACATCGGGGACAAAGCCGTCGTGATATATGCGGTGCGCCAACTTTAGCGCATTATTACGGACTGTATCGTAGGGGAGAAATTCTTTTTTCATGTAAGTAATTATAATTCGTAAAAAGAATTTTTTCTATGCCGCGCAGCCAAGCTATATCTCAAAGTCATTTTGATACTCAATCCGTGCTGTTTCTATATTCAATACTTTTGTATAGAGGCGGCGGCCGCTTTTTTCGCCGCTTATCCAGCATAGCACGATATATCTAACGCCAAGCTGTTTACCTATGGAGACTGCCGATTCATCGCTTACATTGCCGGATATCTGGAATTGCTGCTCGGCATCAATCAAAGCCCTAGCCGAACGGTCGATTACCGTAATATTTCCCTCTTGAATAATGATCTTGGTCAACTGGTCTACAACATAATCAATCATATCGCGTTCCGTGGAGCGTGTTTTCATAATTGATATGTTTGTCTTGGGCGGCAGTTTTGAATTTAGTGCGTCAAACGCCTGTTTTATTGCCTTATCTGCCAATCCGCTTTTATCGTTGAAAATTTCCGACAATTGGGCATTGGCAACTATATTACTTGCAATGGATTGACGCAGGATGCCGGCATTTGTCATGGCAGCAACACTGCCGGTTTCGTTACTAATTATATCGTATTGTTTTATAGCTTCCTCATAATTGCCATTTTTAACCAGAGCTAACGCTGTTTTCATCCGGTTCTTCAAAACTTTGTCTTTTGAAGTTTCCTCCATCAGTTTACGGCCTTCGCTGACAATATAAGGAACAATATCTTTGGATAAGCCCCTCATTTGAGAATCAGCTATACTCTTTGCAAGTATCAGCACATCATCAAGCTCATAATACGATTCCGAGCTTGTAGAATTCTTAGATCCTTTTTTTAAAACCTTACCGACCGGCATAGAAGTCCTTGAACTAATTATGCTATACGAGAATTCTATTGCGACATCACGGTTATACGTGATCTTGGTATAGGTATTTCCGTCTTTATCTTTTGCTTCCTGTGTTTCCTGTGTATCTTTCGCTGTAATACTTGTAAGCTCTCCTGTAAATACCCCGTCTGCATTTGGATCGGCAGGAGCTACTACCGTAAATTTTCCGGTACTTGTAATCAGCGCTGTTGCTTTGTCTGTTAGATACCGCGTAAGCTGTGCGGTAATAGGACCGCCAATCCCGCTCCAATTTTTGAACGGCTCTATACCTAACCGTTGTATTCCGCTTGTATCTATTACGGGCATTCTAACCGACTTGATTGGAACATACGTCGCGCAAGATAATATACCAATCATCAGCACTGTAGTAATCAGCGCCCGAAAAACATTTTTCTTCATACCTTTAGTCTATCAAATTATTTTATTTTTGTAAATTTATTAGAGGTGGGTTTTTAGAGGTACCCATGAATTTATTTATTTTGACTACTCCAGAGGCGGGAAGTAGCCTACGTTGTCGCGTCCTGAGCGTTCCAATAGGTAGACCTCGGCTTCTATGGGAAGAAAAGCCCTGCCGAAATTTGTCCGCAAGCCGGTACTATAGCGTAAAGTGTATGAGCCTGTTGGTTTGTTTAGCAGCTTCTGCAAAACCGGCGCAATGCCCTGCGGCGTATAAAGCTGAACCGCCGCGCCGCCTGTTTCCCTGCACAGGTACTTCAATTCTTCTCCGGCTTCGTTTCCGCCAACCAGAACCGCGTAAAAAGTGATGCCGTTATTTGCCATATAAGCGGCAAGCTCGGAGAGGCTGTACCGTTCGAAAGCAAGCTCGCCTACGCTGCCTGTAGTAATAAAAATCACGGCGCGTTTTTTTGAAAGCGATAAAAGCTCCGTCGCGGCAAGCCGCAATCCCATATCAAAACGCCATCTCTCGGTAAAAGAGGCTGCGGCTCCCTGAACCGCCGCCTGCATTGAGGCAGGATTTGTCATGCTGAAACTTTCACGGACAGGCTCTCTACCGGCACTTATGATTGCCTTAATCCGTCCGCTCATGGCGGCTTCGATGTCCCGCATAGCCGCTCCAAGCTCACCCCGAGCCCTGCCCGCCGTCTGCGAGCGCTCCACAAGCACGGTAACGTCGGCTTCATCCTGAGTAATTCCGGCAGCAACAAACTGCTGTATATCCACGGGATGTCCGTCTTCGCTCAAAACAAAGTTTGAATTCGTAAGACCTGTAATCGGACGCCGGTTTCTATCCTGAACGCTTACTTCCAATGTGACTACCGGAAAGTCCATGCTGACGGTACGATCGATTTGAACAAAAAATCCTGATGCCACATCATCCAAGGCTGAGAGTACGGCTACCTCGCCTGCGTTAAAATTGGCGGCAAATATACAGCCATTTGCACCGGTTTGAGCGCTCGTATAGCGTACCCGTGAGTTTTCCGGCGGACAAAGCTCTTTTACAACCGAAGAATCAATATCAACAAGGAGTAAACGGTTGGTATCCGCTACTATAAGATTACCGTCTGGATAGATTTTTAAGCTTTCCGGTTGAAAAAGCCCATCGCCAACAAGAATTCCTAAGTACATTCCGTTTTTATCGAAGG
Source organism: Spirochaetia bacterium (assembly GCA_025997755.1). The sequence continues at coordinate 2,706 of BNVA01000165.1, forward strand.
TAAATATCTTTTTTGAGATGTTATCGGCGACAAAAACACGATCTCTGGTTACCGCTATGCCTGTAGGCGATAAAAAACCGGCAAATTCAACGCTGCGTTGTCCAAAACTCGTTAAATATTCGCCGTCCGGTGAGAATTTTGATACGCGGCGGTTGCCATATTCAACCACATAGAGGTAGCCCTCGTCGTCTATCGCAAGGCTGCCCGCACCCGAAAGCTCACCGCAGCTCTTTTAACGAAGCTATACTTGCCTTTGAACAGGCGCTTTCCGCAAAACCCGGCGAACCTTTGCTGCTTGATTGGCTTGGAAGGGCGTACTACCGCTCAGGTTTTGAAAATATAGCCCTGCGTCAATGGCAGGCTGCGGTTCAGTCCTACGGGGCAGGCTCGCCGGAAGCTCTCCTCGTAAACACGCGCATCGAAATGATAGGCAACAGGCGGAGCCTTATCCCGTCTATGATTGAATCGGACAGGTATGTTGAGATAGGCAGTTTCCCCGGCAAAACGCCGGATGGCATATCGCTCTTTAGTCATCCGTCGGCGGTACTGCCACAAGACGACGGCAGTGTTTTGGTCGTATGTTACGGCAGTAACGAGGTCGTACGCCTAGACGTGAACGGTATAGTGCGGGAACGCTTTCGCGGATCGCTCGGCGGTTTTGATAGACCCTACGACATTGTACGCGGCTTGGACGGAAGGCTATATGTTTCGGAATTCCGGGGCGGACGTATAAGCGTTTTGTCGGCAAACGGAGTTTTTCAATCGCATATAGGCTCAAAAGGCATAAAA
>BNVA01000166.1 GCA_025997755.1 Spirochaetia bacterium
GCTCCTCAATAAATCTTTCTGTCCCATCGCTATTCTGCCAGCCATCTTTGCCTCCCATCTAATCTTACCAGAGGGGGACATTTCTATTGATTTATTAAGGGGACATTATCACTGATTTTTAACAGCATTTTTTGACAGGCTCAAGGATGTCGGTATTGCGGTTTTTACCACTTTTTTGGTTTGAACTTATTGTTTTGTGTTTCGATTTTTATTGTTTCTCCGGTTTGTTCGATAACATAAATACCTTGGTTTAATGCGTAATTTTTAACGCTCTCCGTTATAACCGAATCTGCTATCGCCCCGATAATTTTCTTTTCGGTAAAAAAACGGGTTTGCATAACAACATCGGGGTTAAAGGAAGGCGTCCAAAAATCTGTCGTCGATTTTGCGCCCGCCTCCGGTACACCCCAGTTTTCTGTCCATGCGGAATCCCCCGTGATAATCGCTGCCCGCCGTTATACGCAATCCCAGAGAAACGCCCAGCTTTTCAAGACGCTCACAGGTATGCGCCGTAGCCAGCGGGTGCCATGCTTCGATGCCTTCGAGCCCTTCGTCTGCCAGCGTTTTTAATATATCGGGCAGCTTTCCCCACGAAACGTAGAGCGTTGTGGGGTGGGCAAGAACGGCAATTCCGCCCGACTCTTTGATTAGGTAAAGAGCGCGTTTAAAATCCGCGCCGGGCTTTTGATAGTAAAAAGGTTTTCCTTTGCTTAGATAGCGATCAAAAGCCTGCTCAACATTTTTTGCCATGCCCAGTTTTATCAGGTATTGCGCAAAATGCGGTCTGCCTATACAGCCGCCGGATGTCATCGAACGAAGCTCTTCATAATCGGCGTTTAAACCTTCATCGTTCATTTTTTTAATAATTTTCTTGTTACGTTCCTCGCGTAAAATTTTTAATTCTTTCATCAGTTCAATGAATCCTGCGGACGGGTTTTTTATGTTCAATCCCAATAAATGAAACTCTCTGCTTTTGGGCAGGGGGTAATCCGAATTTCCATTCCAATCGATCTCAATTTCTACTCCGGGTATCAATTTAAGTTTGAGTTTTTCGGCTTCGTCTTGAGCTTCCGGTATTCCGTCTATTGTGTCATGATCTGTAAGCGCTATTGTTGTAATTCCTGCTGTGTGAGCTGCCTGCATTAAAGCGGCGGGCGTTAATTTTCCGTCGGAGGCAGTTGAATGTGTATGTAAATCGATCATAGAGTACTCATAGCTAAAACAACGCTGGAACTGTTTCCAGACCGCAGTATTCTTCAACCCCGAAAACAATGTTCATGTTTTGAACGGCTTGTCCTGCGGCACCTTTTACCATGTTGTCTATGGCGCTTATGATGATTAGAGTACTGCCGTTTTGATCGATGTGAACGGAAATATCACAGTAGTTTGACCCGCGTACGCGTCCTGTCGCCGCAAAAACGCCTTCCGGCATAACGCGTACAAATTGTTCGTTTTTATAGAAATCAACATACAGTTTGTGCAGCTCAGTTGTCTTTTCTTTTATTTTTTCTGTAGGAGGGCGCGGGTGCGCGGCGTTATGCGAAACTTTATGATCGCATGAAAGCGGTATATAGATCGTACTCAATATGCCTCTATTCATAGGAGCAAGATGCGGCGTAAAAATAATCTCTCTGGGGGAAGAAATTCTATTTTCCATAAAAGAAAAATTGCGGCTTATTTCCGGCGTATGCCGGTGAGCGCCCACCTTATACGGACCCATAGCATCGGAACATTCCGGGAAGTGATATGAACGCTGAGGTTCCCTGCCGCCGCCTGTGATTCCCGATGCCGCGTCAATAATGATTTTACCATCTCCTGTTATACCCGACATTAACGCCGGCATTGCGCCTAACGCGGATGCCGTAGGGTAACAGCCCGGATTTCCTATGATTACGGCGCCTTTACCGTCGGTTACCGCCGTTTTTATTTTTTGCCTGTTTAATTCCGGCAGCCCGTATACGGATTTTGTATGTAATTCCGGGTATTTGTATGTTTTATCGTACCATGCGTTATACGAATTTTCATCATCATCAAAGCGGAAGTCTGCGGACAAGTCTATAAACGGCGTTCCCTTGTTAAAACATTCTTTTGCAAATTCTTCTCCTACACCGTGGGGAAGGGCTGCAAAAACCACATCGCTTTTATCAATTACGGTTTTTGCGTCTACTAACTTTTCTTCGATTTTGTTAAGAAAGTTAGGGTAAACATCCGATATTTTTTTTCCTTCGTAACTTGTTGACGACAATAATAGTCTGCCGGTTTCTTTGTGTCCCGAAAGTATGCGTACCAATTCCGCGCCCGCGTAACCTGCCGCTCCGATAATTCCCGCAACCATTCTATTACCTCATGCCCCGCATCATTCCCTGCATAGCCTGCGGATTCTTACTAAACTTTGCCATTTTTTTCATCATGCCGCGCATTTTTTCAAATTGTTTTATCAGCTTTGCAACTTCGGAAACCGATGTGCCTGAACCTTTTGCAATACGTTTTCTTCTTGATGGACCTATTATCAAATAGTTCGCTCTTTCTTTTTTTGTCATTGAACAAAGTATAACTTCTTGTTTTTTTAAATCCGCTTTGTTTATATCTTCTTCTCTGATTTGTCCCTGCATACCGGGTATCATATCGATCATTGATTGCAGCGATCCCATTTTTTTCATCGCCCTAATCTGATAAAGCCAATCTTCCAGTGTAAGACTTTCCTTTGCCATTTTTTGTTGAAGTTCTAACGCTTCTTTTTCGTCGATAACTTCCTGCGCTTTTTCAACAAGGCTTACAACATCACCCATTCCGAGTATACGGCTTGCAAAGCGCTCAGGATAAAACGGACTAAAATCTTCCGGCTTTTCACCGGTGCCTACAAATTTTAAAGGTTTGCCGGTTATTGTCTTTAACGACAATGCTGCGCCGCCGCGTGTATCCGAATCAAACTTTGTAAGAATAACGCCGGTAAGCCCTATCTTTTCGTCAAATACTTTTGCAATATCTACCGCAGATTGACCTGTCATTGAATCCGCTACAAGCAGGAGTTCATCGGGCTTTGCGGTTTCTTTTAACCGGACAAGTTCGTTCATCATGGGTTCGTCAATTTGCAGACGTCCCGTAGTATCAACGATGATCGTGTCGATCAGGTTTTTCTTTGCGTAGTTTAAGGCATTGTTAAAAACGGCAGAGGAATCTTTTGCGCCATCCTCGCGGTGTACGGGAATATTGATTTGATCGCCTAACACGGACAACAGTTTATTAAACTTGTTCACGACAAACTTGTTTCATACTTAGGTGATGCAAACCAGCCTTTGGCATTAAAAAACCCCGATACAATTTCCGTCATTTTACTGCTTGGTCTTCAAGGTTCCGGAAAAACAACAAGTGCGGCGAAGCTGGCAAAGTACATTCAAAAGGAAGGACGCAAACCATTGCTTGTTGCCTGCGATCTTGTTCGTCCTGCTGCTATGGAACAGTTGTCCGTGTTAGGCGATCAAATCAATATTCC
>BNVA01000167.1 GCA_025997755.1 Spirochaetia bacterium
GTTGCCTACGGCACCAACGATTGGTATTTGAATCCTGATATAAACGCTATACAAAAGCATACGATGCGTTAGCCGCCGTTAAAGACAGCGGCAAAACGGCGGCGATTGCCGCCAAACAGAATGCATTAAAAACTTGTATCGAATGTCCGCTTTTACTGTTAGAAAAAACCGTTCTGGCGTTAAACGCTGCGAATGAATTGTCTTTTGACTTTTACCGCCCAACGGCAAGCGATCTTGGACTTGCCGCGTTAAGCCTTGAAACTGCCGCAAGGGGCGCGTATTTAACCATAAAAATCAATTTAAAGCGTATCACCGACAAACAATATTTAAAAAAGAACAAGGCGGAAAGTAAACGGCTTTTAAAACTAGCCGAAAAGCTGTCATCAAAAATATACAAGAAAATGCTGCGTACGGCAGCTTAGCGCCCCGTTATTTTTCCAACAGATATAGATATTCCGTTACGTGTATGTTACGGTTTGACAGGTTCCGGCAGCCCCGGAATGTGGGGTATTCCGTCTCCAGTACTTCTACAGTTCCTTGTTTTTTTAACATATTTTTCATTTCATCGTGCGTTATAAATCCTTCCGAATTAAATGAAATCAGTGCGTACTTTGCTTTTATTTCCGATACCAAATTTGTCAATGCGGTTAATGCAAATTGTTTTTTATTGTATGCGGAGCGTTTCCAATTATCAGGTATACCGGAAACAGCGCTGATATTTTCCGGTTTCTTATTTTCTGCTATTAGATTTAACATAAAATAATTAGAGCCATAAGGGTGTTGATTATACGGAGGGTCTAAATACGCCATATCCACTTCCGGCACTTTTTTTACAACTTCATTTGCATCACCGTTAAAAACCGAAACACCGCAGTTAAAATTACTAAAAACAGGAAACGGCAATTTTATATCGCCTTTTATTCTAAAGAGCGCTTCTTCAGTACTGCCGCCAAACTGTCCAATTCCCGTATCCCTGTTTTTATAAAATCCTTTAAATACGCCCGATGTGTTAGCATGTATCGATGCCTCTGTTAGTAATGGGGCAAGAAAATAAATTTTTAAATCTTTATCTACAGATTCAATTAGTTTTCGCAATGTATCAATATACATTGCATTACGCTTTGTATAAAATACACGTTCACCGGTTTTAATATTATTGCTGTCTTTAGGCGCATAAAGTGAAGATATAATTCCTTCCTGTAATTCTTCTTGTGTTATCTTTTGTAAAAGGCTTTTATATATTTCTTTTAGGCGCTTTATGTTAAGGTCTGCAATATTTGATAAATAACAATCATTGATAATTTTTGAATATAGCTCTAGGTCATTAGCAAATAAAAATCTTGAGTGCTGCTTGAAATGCCTTGCGGCAATTCCCGAACCGCTGAACACGTCAAACATATCTAATTTTGTTTTCCCAAGTTTTTTCTTGACTATGGATATGCCGTTTTCTATGAATTTCAAGAGCCTGCGTTTGTTCCCGATATAGGTAATTATCTGCTTTGTAAGGTAATCCTCATTTTCAACCACAGCCGATAAATTTGCCTGCAAACTCATAACAACATTATGTAATATTGATTTACGGCTGGTAAGATACATGCCGGATTACGCTGAGCGGAATCAACATTGTAACTTTGGCGAAAACCAAATAGGCTATTGTATCAGTATGTATAATCCTCAATGGTTACGGCTTGATACTGCCGCAAAGATTTTTCCACCCAGCACAACCAAGAGGGATCCTATGGTTTTTCGTTTGGTTTGCGAACTTAACGAAACTGTAGACAGGGATGTCTTACAACATGCTCTTAAAATGAGTTTGGAGACTTCGCCGTTTTATAATTGCGTTTTACGGCATGGACTTTTTTGGTACTATCTTGAAAAAACCGATATACAACCGGAGGTGCGTGAGGAATTTGCTTCGCCCTGCGCTCCGCTTTACGACTCAAACCGTAAGAGTCTGCTTTTCGAGCTTACATATTACCGCAAGCGTATAAATCTGGAAATTTACCATGTTTTAGCCGATGCGATTGGTGCGGCGGCTTTTTTCAAAACCATTGTGTATCACTACCTTATGGAAAAAAACCACGGCACTATTGATAAGGACGTACGCATTGCCGATGACGAATATCCGGTTGATCAAAAGGCTGCCGATGCTTTTGACACGTACTATTCACACGGCAAAACACCAAAACTGCCAAAAGCGCACAAAGTATACTGCATGGGTGGCGCACGTTTTTCCGAATCGCGGTTCGGCATTATCGAGGGGCATATACCGACGTCTGCGCTGCTGAAAAAAAGCCATGAATTAAACTGTACGTTAAGCGAAATGCTTGTAAGCATTTTGATATGGTCAATACACGAAGATATGAAACTTATGGATGAAAAAAAACCTATTTCTATAAAGATTCCTGTTGATCTTAGAAAATACTATTCGTCATCAACCGTACGTAATTTTTTAGGCGTATTTGACGCGGAACATAATTTTTCTAAACATGGAAAAAAATTTGAAGATGTGTTGAATAGTGTAAAATCTGCTTTTAAAACGCAGCTTACACCGGAAAAAATTGCCGGACAGTTTAACCGCTATACCGCGTTTGAACATTCGCCGTATATAAAAGTAGTGCCGCTGGCGCTTAAATCTCTTGCGTTAAAAAATGTAGCGCTGCTCGAAAAAAATAAAGCCAGTGCGACATTTTCAAATATCGGCGCTATTACAATGCCAAAAGAAATGTCTTCTTACATTCGGTTGTTTAGTATATTTTGCAGTGTCAACCGGCTTTATCTTGGCGTATGCTCGTTTTCGGATATTACAACGATTAGTTTTACTTCTCCGCTTATAAACAGCAGTATTCAACGTTCATTCTTTAGGACACTCAGCAGTTTTGGTATTGATGTGGAGATTGTCTCAAACATTCAAGGGTTACAAGCGGAGGTATAATGCTTTTTTGCCATCAATGTAATGTTACGATACTAGGCAGCTTTAAACGCTGCCCGCTTTGTTCCGGCAGCCTCTCCGGCACGGCGGACGAAACAACAGATGTTTTCCCGCTGATTCCGCCGGTACTTAAGCCTTTTAAGCGGCTTATTAGCATTATTGCGTTTGGGACTATCGTTGTCGCAGTTGTCTCGGTTGCGGTTGATATTGCCGTTGGCAAGGAGCGTATTCTCTGGTGGTCGTTGTTTGTTATTGCCGGTCTTGCCAGTCTTTGGCTTTCTTTTTTTATTGCCAATAACCGCTGGTGGAATATTCCTAAAAGTATTTTTTTACAGCTTCTTGTTCTTTCCGTTATGGAAATTGTATGGGATTATTTTACCGGTTTTCATAAATGGTCTTTCAATTATGTTATTCCTATTATGTTTACCTGTTCGATG
>BNVA01000168.1 GCA_025997755.1 Spirochaetia bacterium
TTTTTGGGAGGAATTATGCCGGAAGCACAGATGTCAATTAAGGAAAAACTCGCTATCGGAATGAAAAGTATTGAGCTAAAAAAAGCCGGTAAAACGGAGGAAGCAGAGCGAGTTCGTAAGCAAATACCTCTATCTCCACACATGGCGCAATGGGCAAAAAAATACATTGGCGCGGATTTTTTGATACAAGGCGGCTGGAATCTGTCCGAAGCGGAGGTCGAGTTTGGACAGAACTGGCTTACTAAATAACATCATTCTTGCCGAATATGTTGATCAGAATTTGTCGCCTTCAAACGGACGGCGGCACCGTTCTCTGTTCTTACTGTTTAGGGGCGAGGATGCCTGCAAGAAATTAACAGAACTATGCGGACACCTATATCCTGAGCACCGCAAAGAGGTAGATTCTATAATAGGGCAGACGATTAGGGATACCTACGCCGATCTAACTATTGACGAAAAAGACCCCGAAAAATTCATCTTTTTTGAGCCTGCAGTTATAACCCCGCGCTCTCAGGAAGATGCAAACGAAAACCTAAAACTTTTTGCCGGTCTTTTGAAAAAATCAGATAACATAATCGAAAATGTCGTATACGCCGATCCGTCAAAAATCGAGCGTACCCTCGTGATTATTAAACCCGATAACTGGACATACCATTCAAGCAGACCCGGCTCGATCATAGAGATGTTTTCCCAAACTGGACTTCGCATTATAGGTATGAAGGTTCATCATTTTTCGCAGGAAGCCGCGCTTGAATTCTACGGGCCTGTCGAAGGCGTTTTGAGAAAAAAGCTGGCTCCTGTTTTTGGTAAAAAAGCCCGCGAGGTTTTGGAAAAAGAATTTTCGCTGCCCCTAAACGAAAAAGTTGAGCAGGGACTTTCCGACAGCTTCGGAGCGGAGTACGCTCTGGATCAATTCTACCAGATTGTTGAATTCATGTCGGGACACAGACCAGACCGTAAGGAAAACCGCGCTGTTAAGTGTATGGTGATCATCTACGAAGGGCAGAACGCGGTAAACAAGATACGCGATGTCTTGGGTCCCACCGACCCGCTTAAAGCGCCGGACGGCACGATCCGCAAGGAGTTCGGCAGCAATGTAATGGTGAACGCCGCCCACGCCTCGGATGCCCCAGAAAGTTTTGACCGCGAAAAAGAAATTGTTCAGATACATAAAAACGACTGCGCAAAAATCATTGAGGAATACTTAGGATAGGGAGTAGAACCGCTCAAACGTCCAAACGTCACCGCTGCTGGTTTATCATTCCAACTTTTGATACGCTTACCTTATGTATAGCCGCAAAAAAATTGTTTTAAAAATGTTCTTAGCCGCCGGTGTTTGTTTTTTGCTTATACCGGCTTTTTTTTTAAGCTGCTCGTCTAAAAGGCAGGCGGATAAAAATGCCCGCGAAAACGGTGTTGGTATCTTGGAAACAGACTTCATGTTTCCAGATGAGGCTGTGGGCGTGTATTTTGCCAATGGCGAGGCACTAAAGGCAGCGTTTACATTAGACTACCGCCCGGAAACGCCTGAGCGTGAACAGTATGCGGATTCTCTTTCTGCCGACGACTTGTCGGGCGAGGCAAAGTCAAGTTTTCAGGGACAGAGAATAATCCCGGGTTTGCGTAAATTGCAGGACTATAAGACATCGTATTTTGATCCTTTGAAAAATGCGGAGCGTATTGCCGAGATCAAAGCCGCTATGGACGCGGCTGCAGGAGATGCCGGAGAGAAGGGCGGATTGCAGGCATCGCTTCCTAAAGATAGTGATTCAAAACCTGTTGATTATTCTTCTAAGCCGGAAGCTGCGGATCAGGAGCCGCCCAGACAGTTTTTTAGACAGCCTGACGCAGCGCCGCCTAAGGAAAAACCTGTTGTGGGTTATGCGTATTTTTTGGATTACGGCAATGCCATGCTGGAAGCTCAATTTCCTCCGCGGTTTTTATTTGAGTACAAGAATAACACAGGCGATTCATGGTATAGTTTGGGATCAAACAACAATCCGTTTTCAAAAATAGAAACCGGTAAACAAATTTTTCAACTTGCGGAGGGCGAAAAAAATTACCGCTATTTTGAGGAACTGGATCTTTCGCCTTATTTAAACTCCGGTAAAAAAGGTTTTGTTTCGTTTAACGCAAATCTACAGCTTTTGTCCGGCGACATAAACCGTACAACCGGCAGGAGAGGTGTTTATAATGCCGAAAACAAACTCAGCATACAAGTAACAGATTTAGGCATTACAGTCCGTTACGGGTTTAACAAGGCGGCTGTTATGGTAACAAGCCTTTCTACAGGTGAACCTGTGGAAAACGCAACGGTAAAAATACTTTCGCCTGAGCTTGTAGAAAATTCACCGGATATTTCGGAAGTTGAAAACTTTGGTTTTGGTACAACAGATAAAAACGGATTTACAGTGATCGATATTGACGCGGGCGTTATGCGCCGCGCCACGAGAAATCAAAAATACGACTGGTACGATACTCCGTTTTTCTTAGCGGAAAAAGAAAATGATCGCGCGGTCTTTGCAGCAAGCGATCATAATGTATGGCGTTATGATATTTATGCAGGATATCCGCAGTACGCGGAAAGAGTTGAAAATGTAACATTTATGTTTACAGATCGCGGACTTTATAAACCGGGCGAAAAGATCACCTTCCGTGGAGTAGACCGCTCTTTGGTTCTGGGAATGTACACAATATATAAGGGTGAATGGAAGGTATCGCTTGAAGAACAATCTTACTATGACGGTGAGGAGTTGGCGTTTCTGGCTGGCACCACAAGCGAATCGGGCGGGTTTTCCGGCGTTATTGAAACACCGGACACATTAACGCCGGGTGCATACAAACTTGTCTACCGCCGTATGAATGAAGATGGCGCGATGGAAGTTTCTGCAAATATGCCCATAACGGTAGCATACTTTGAAAGATTAAAATTTCAAGCCTCTATAAGCGCGCCGGTAATGTCTGTAGTTTCGGGTGATGATATAAATTTACAGCTAACTGCCTCGTATTTATCCGGCGGTAATCTTTCAGGATCAAATTGGACAAGCTCATTTTCCACCACCTTCACGGGGTCTTCCACTTCATTCTGTAGATTCAGCGCCTCAATGTATTCACCAAAAATTACAAGCGGTAGTATCGCCGCGCTGCGTTGTTCCATACAGCCGTACGGA
>BNVA01000169.1 GCA_025997755.1 Spirochaetia bacterium
TAAGCCGTGTGTATGATACCCACTATGTTTTGGGATCGGTGATGGGACCCCATCCTTTTCCAATGATTGTCCGAGATTTTCAGAGTGTGATAGGCAGGGAAGCGAGGGAACAGATTTTGAGTATTGAGGGGCGTCTTCCGGCGGCGGTTATAGCCTGTGTTGGCGGGGGCAGCAATGCTATCGGTATTTTTTACAACTTTATACCGGACAAGACTGTAAGGCTCATTGGCTGCGAGGCTGCGGGCTGCGGTATAAATACCGGTAAACATGCGGCGACTATCACAAAGGGGGGTATAGGCGTTTTTCACGGTATGAAGTCCCTCTTTTGTCAAAATGAAGAGGGGCAGATTTCGCCTGTGTACTCGATTTCGGCGGGGCTGGATTATCCGGGTATAGGGCCGGAACACGCCTACTTACATTCGATAGGGCGCGCGGAGTACGTGCCTGTTACAGACGACGAGGCTGTCGATGCCTTTGAATATTTGTCCCGAACGGAGGGCATTATTCCTGCGGTGGAAAGCGCTCACGCCGTTGCCCATGCCCGCGTTGCCGCGCCAAAGCTGGGTAAAGATGAGAGTATCATAATCTGCCTTTCGGGGCGCGGGGATAAGGATGTGGCGGCAATAGCGCGTTATAGGGGAAAAAATATCCATGAGTAACATTGAAAATGCGTTTAAAGGCAAAGCAAAAAATCAAAAGGCGTTTATTGCCTTTTTAACGGCGGGCGATCCGTCTATCGAAAGAACCGAAGAATTTATTTTAAAGATCGAAAGAGCGGGCGCAGACATAATCGAGATTGGTATTCCTTTTTCAGACCCCATAGCCGAGGGGCAGGTGATTCAAAAGGCTAACATACGCGCTTTGAACGCGGGAACAACCGTAGAAAAGGTCTTTTCGCTTGTAGCCCGTGTCAGGCAAAAAACCGCCGTGCCGCTGGTTTTTCTTACATATCTTAATCCGGTTTTTCGTTACGGTTACGAGGCTTTCTTTAAAAGATGCCGCGAGACGGGCGTTGACGGTATCATAATTCCGGATCTGCCTTTTGAGGAACAAAATGAGGTAAAGAGCGTTTCGTCGAAGTACGGCGTTGATCTTATTTCGCTTATCGCGCCGACTTCCGAGCAGCGTATAAAAGAGATTGCCGCCGCCGCGCAGGGTTTTTTGTACATCGTATCGTCTATGGGCGTAACCGGTGTGCGCAGTGAAATTAAAACCGATCTTGAGGCTATAATCAGCACGGCGCGTGAGGTGTCAAAAATCCCGCAGGCAGTGGGCTTCGGCGTTCATTCCGCAGAGCAAGCTGCGCGTATCGCTAAAATTGCAGACGGCGTTATCGTGGGCAGCGCCATCGTAAAAATAATCGAGGAAAACGGCGCGGCTTCCGGTGAAAAGCTGGAGGATTATGTACGGGCTATGAAAACTGCATGCACGGTTAGCCGTTGACAGTTTAAACCGTTATAAATAGCATTGAGACATGAACTATTCCATAGCGCTTGTAGCCGGAGACGGTATAGGACCGGAAGTTTGCGCCAAGGCTGTTGAGGCACTGGAGCTTGTCGGCGATAAGTACGGTCATATTTTTAATTTTGTCGAGCTTGAGGCCGGCGGCTGTGCCATAGACTCGACGGGTGAACCGCTGCCCGCTTCTACTCTGGAGGCGGCAAAAAACTGCGACGCGCTTTTGCTGGGCGCGGTCGGCGGTCCTAAATGGGAAACCCTGCCCGGTAACCTGCGTCCGGAAAGGGCGCTGCTGGGACTTCGTGCGGGACTTGGCGTCTTTGCGAATTTGCGCCCTGCCGCGCTGCTGCCCCAGTTAAAAGATGCCTGTCCTCTAAAAGATGAGGTGCTTGCCGCCAGCAATCCCGAAGGCAAACCCACTTTCGATCTCTTGATAGTACGTGAACTCACAGGAGGCATTTATTTCGGCGATAGAGGCAGAGACGGGGACGGCAAAACGCCGGACAGCTCGGCATTCGACACGGAGCGTTACAGCCGCATGGAAATTGAGCGGGTTTTGAAAGTCGGCTACGAGGCGGCGGCAAAGCGCAGCGGCAAACTCTGCCTTGTAGACAAGGCGAACGTCCTTGAATCTTCCCGTTTTTGGAGAGAAATCACACAAAAAATGTCGGAACAGTACAAAAATATAGAAACAAGTTACATGTATGTAGATAATTGCGCCATGCAGCTTGTACGCGCACCCGGTCAATTTGACGTAATAGTTACATCCAACATATTCGGCGACATACTCTCGGACGAAGCATCGGTAATTTCAGGCTCTATAGGGATGTTAGCCTCGGCAAGCATCGGCGAAAAACCGCAAGGCGGCAAGTATCCCGCAGGAATGTACGAACCCATTCACGGCTCCGCGCCGGACATCGCGGGCAAAGACCTTGCCAACCCCCTAGCCGCAATACTTTCGGCGGCGATGATGCTGCGCTATTCCTTCGGACTAGAAAAAGAGGCGCGGGCAATAGAAGCCGCAGTTACCTCCTGTTTGGATCAAGGACTGCGTACACGCGATATAGCAAGCCGCGGCAAAGGGACGGCAAACGAAAAAATAGTCGGCACAAAAGAGATAGCCGCCGCCGTTTTCAAAGGACTCGAAAATGCTTAATTATGAAGGAGGGGGTTCACCCCCCTACGCTCCAAAGGCTGCTCCGCAGCGCTTTTCCGCTACCCCCGCAGCTTCGGTTGATGATCTCATCAGACTTGCCATTGAGTGCGGCTTTACCAATGCCGGTGCCCTTAACCCCGCGACAATACGTGTGCAGCCCGAAGTACGCGACGCCTGCGAACAGGACAAGTGCAAAGCATTTGCAAAAAGCTGGTCTTGTCCGCCCGCCTGCGGCAGCATGGAAGACTGTGCTAAAAGTATATTAAGTTACAAGTCGGGACTAATAGTTCAAACAACAGTTCAACTGGAAGATGAATTCGATTACGATGGTATGCAAAAAGGCGGCAACGAGCATTTCCAGCACCTTTACGATTTTGCCGACAAAATCCGCGCAATTTACCCCGATTCATTGGTTTTAGGCGCCGGAGCCTGCCGCCGGTGTTCTACCTGTAACTATCCCAGCCCATGCAGGGAACCCAAAAAAAGAATTTCGTCTATGGAATCCTTTGGAATGATCGTAAGCG
>BNVA01000170.1 GCA_025997755.1 Spirochaetia bacterium
ATTTTTAAAGGTACGTTGAAACTTAGACATCGAAAAAGGTTTACCCAGTGTTTTATTGTAAAAAATCATGCCGTTTTTTTACAATAAAACACTGGGTAAACCTTTTTCGATGTCTAAGTTTCAACGTACCTTTAAAAATATGCTTGAAGAAATCGGCATATCTAAACAGGAACAGGTACAACGAAATATAACGTTCCATTCGTTACGGCATAATTTTGTAACACTGGGAAGATTGGCAGGAGTAAGCGATTTTGAGATGCAAACTTTAGCCGGTCACAAGTCAGGCGCAATGATGGATCATTATTCTCATGGAAAACAGGCTATAAATTTGGAGATTTTAGGTCAAAAACTAGGCAATAACCTTAGTAGACAGATAAATCATGATTTATTGTTCGCAAACGTATAGTAAAATATGATTTTTTTTATTATTTATGTAAAAATTTGCTTGCAAATTTTAAATTTCCGTTGTAAGATTGGAACTGTAAAAAGTCGATAAAAAGCTGGGGATCAGCATAAACTCCTCCTTCTACTTATAAGCATAGCACATTATTTAAAAAAAACAAGGGGGGCGCCGAAACAAACCGCCTTAGATTCATAGCTAAAGGATTCGTTCGGCGCGTTCATAATTCACAAAGAGCCGAATATGTTGTAGATTACTAGTAATGACAAGTGAACAGGAAGACGCTTTATATCACTTTCTCGACGAGCGTATTGAGCCTTTTACGTTAAAAGATGCCGCTATGGCGTCTATGTCCAAGGATTATCGTAAATTCGGGCGCTTGCAGAATATTATAGCCGGTATTCTAAGTATCCGGCGGCTTGCCTTCCCTATGCCGGATGGTTTTTGGCTCTCCAGAAACGGCTGTTTTTTAAAATGCCGATTTGTGATCAGTCCATCAAGACTTGAGCTTTTAAACGGCATACTCATACCGGGACACCGCTGTATTCCTTTCGCTAATCCTTTTGTCTTGACTCAGGATTATAAATTTTTTTATGAGGGCAGCGAGATAAAAATGTCTGTTTCCGAAGGGTCGCCAGAAGAATTTTATCCGTTTTTTTCACTTTACGGCGAGGAATACGCGCCGCAGTGCATTGCCCGTGAAAGTCCTGAAAACGAAATAGCTTTTAACTCGGAATTAGACGAAGACCCTGTTGAGGTTTCGGTAAATACGCTTGATATGCGCAGCATTTACCGCGAGGCTTCTTTCGTACCCGGCGACCGTTTTTTAGTTACCGTGAAGGATTGGAAAAACTGCTGCTTTGATCTTGAGCGTGTCGAAAAAGGAGCATGGAAAAAAAGTGATCTGGATGAATGGTTGAAAGCCGCAGAGGAAGGTTTCAAAAAGTCATTTGACGCGATAGGGGCAGGTATGTCTACGGAAGAGCAGATCGCGTGGGCGTTCTTTTTCGGCGGCTCCCGTATGCGTGATGTTCCTGCTTACTCACTTGAAGATTTTCTCTACGACAAAACCGATAAAATTGATGTTACCAATTTTGGTTTGGAGTCGCGTTTTTGGTCTGCGGGAAAAGAGATACCGGATTATAAACAATTAGAGGGCATTAAAACGCAGACTGACGAAACGCCGATAGAACGTCTCTTGTTTCAAAATAATATACCCATTTCCGAATATGTTATTCAGGCGTATGTACGTGATGCGCTGTTCCGTAACGATACGGATATTAAACATATTGTTGAGCGTATAGTGCCGCCGTCGACAGGAGCCAGTATTTGGCATCTTAATTTTGTGGCGGATTATGTTGTAAGCGCTTTAAAAGATTATGAAAACATTTACTCGGTCTTTACCGATCAAAAGACGGGACCCCTGCGCCAGCAGGTTGCGGAGCTGCATACAGCCGTTATCAATCTTTCATCACGCTTAAAAAAAAGCGGGATCGATTATTCTATACTGCCAAAACATACTTTTATTATTCTTTCGCAGATACAGATTTATTCATCCGGCATACTGGAAGAACTTGATATGGACGAAGAACCTTCGGAAATAGAGTTAGACGCCATCGACAGCTCTATGGAAAATATGATCGACATTTTTGATGAAATAAAAGAATTGATCGATAAATCAAGAGAGAATTTTAGAAACAATAATATAACGCTTGTACGTCCCGAGGAAAAATCAAGCCATATACGCAGAACTGTTCAAGTCAGCTTAGGCGGTACGGATATTTGGCGGCGTATAATAGTCCCGCTTAACTGCCGCCTCTGTGATATGCACCTTATAGTTCAAGCGGTGTTTTCTTGGAAAGAAAAGTCGGGACATTCGTGGGTACTTGAATATATGCTTGACGACAGTCTGATAGATTCAACCGGTGCGGTAAAAGAGAATATCACCCTTGCGGATTTAAACAGCCGTTGTATAAACGAAATAAACTATGAATACGGAAGATACTGGACGGTAAAACTGATTATATCGCCTTGTAACGATATGACAATAAAAGATATTCAATGTATTGCGGGTTCTTCCGCCGCCCCGCCTGAACAGGTGGAGGGCCCGCTGCGTCTGCGGCGTTTTATTCTGGCATTGGAAAGAACAGATGAAAAAGAAAAAGCATCTGCTGTTGAAGTGTTAGGCAAAAATTTTGAACCTGATAAATTTGATATAAACGAATGTAACAAAAACATAAAATCCATAATATACAAATTAACAATACATTCACAAAGGTAGCCCGAGGTAGCCGGAAATAGATGTCTTATGAAATAGAGCTTTAAGCATTTTGTCGTAGGCATAAGGCAGATTATCCATGCTTAGATTAAACTGTCCCTCCATGGACGTAATTTCTTTTTTTATATTTTTACCGCCGCAGACAAACACAGGATATATCAAACTATCCTTTGACATCCGTGTTTCCCGCGTCATTCTACGGACGGTCTCATTTATCCGCCGCCGCCTGCATCTTCTTAACATATCCATTTTGTACTCCTGCCTTTTATTTCTTTTCCTGCAGCTCTTTCAATATTTCCGCATAATACCGAGAGTTCGGAAAGGGGCAATAAGCAAAAACTTTTTCTGCAATTATTACTTGGTTTTTGTTGTTTTAATTTAGTAGTTGAGAACATATTTCTTATGGGTGTCTTGGTACACCTTGCGGTTGTTTCGT
>BNVA01000171.1 GCA_025997755.1 Spirochaetia bacterium
AGGTTTGGCTGCCAAGTGCGGCGGGTGTGATTCTTCGCATGGCTAACCTTGTTACCGGTAATAGTTCCTTTTCCACATATATCGCAGGTGCGTGACATAATAACCTTCCTTACCCTTTCAGGCTAATGATTTTTTTTTTGCGTGTCTAGTCCAGCCGGATAATTTCTTCGATAACCGAGCCGTCCGCTTTTTTGATGATAAAGCTCTTAAACTTAAGTTTTTTTTCCGCAAGTGATAATATCACATAACTTAACGACGGGTCAAATGCAAGCCGTATATCCTCTTTTGAAGGGCGGGCGGGAGTCGCGGGGTGGCTGTGGAAATTTCCCAAAAGCGTTGTTCCCTGTCTGCGCATATCCGCTATCGCGGCAAATTGTTCTTCCGGCAGCATGGCAAAATGCTCCGGGCTTTCGTCTGAATTTTTTAAACAGTAAACATTTTTTACCGTTTTGTTTTCTCCGTCCGCAACGCCTGCAAGGAGACCGCACGCTTCGTTTGGAAGGCATGACAGGGCATGAGAGATCATTTTATCCGCCTGTAACTGCGGAAAAATCAGCATACCCCGCCGCCCATAAAGTAAAGCAATTCAACAACATCATTTTCGCGGACGGTTTTTGTTTTAAAATCGCCTGTTTTTAAAATTACGCCGTTTAACTGGACGGTAACGTATAACGGGTCTTGAGCTTTTACTTCTTCTAATAATTTTTCGATTGTGATAACGCCGCTTATTTCCTGTGTCTTACCGTTAAGTGTAATTTCCATTTTTGTATTCTCCTTTTGTATTCTCCTCTTACTTTTTACACATCTCACATTCCGGTTTGTCATAATCTATCAAACTTGTAATTACAGGGTGATCTCCGCAGACACCGCAATTAGCGTTATGTGCAATTGGCGCTTTACGGAATTCCATTGTAAGCGCGTTGTATGTAAGTATGAATCCGTTTAATAAGCCGCCTAGCCCTAAAATATATTTTAGGGCTTCGCTTGCCTGCAAACTGCCTATTACGCCGCCCATTACGCCTAAAACTCCGGCTTCGCGGCAGGTTGGAACGGCGCCTGCGGGCGGCGGATTTTGAAAGACGCAGCGGTAACACGGTCCTTGCGACGGGAGGTAGGTTATAAGCTGTCCTTGAAAGCGTATAATTCCCGCGTGAGAAAACGGTTTTTTTAGCATAACGCAGGCATCGTTTATCAAAAATTTTGCGGGAAAATTGTCGGTACCGTCAATGATAAAATCATAATTTTGATCGTTAATAATCTGCGCGATGTTAGACGACAGAATCATCTCGTGATATGTAACTACATTTACATCGCCGTTCATAGCGTTCATCGTTTCTTTTGCCGACTTTACCTTTTCTTTGCCCACATCGGCTGTGGTATGTATTATCTGCCGCTGCAAGTTTGAAAGGTCTACAACATCGGCATCGGCAATGCCTATTGTTCCTACTCCGGCGGCGGCAAGGTACATCGCGGCAGGCGCGCCAAGCCCTCCCGCCCCGATTATTAGAACCTTGCCGTTAAGCAGCTTTTCCTGCCCCTTGACGCCCACTTCCTTTAGAATTATGTGTCTTGAATAACGTTCAAGCTGCGAATCCGTCCAATTCATTTTAATAGACCGCCTTTTACTACAGTTAAGAGGTATGTGCCGTCGTCTAATCTTTTTGTCCCCGTAACCTTGTGTCCTTCGTCTTTCAAACTGCGCGGTACATTTTGAATAGGCTCGCCGTCATTCAGCCGTACCTCCAGCACCTGACCGTCTTCGATGTCCTCCAACGCTACTTTTGTTTTTACAAATGTTATGGGACATACGACATTTGTTATGTCGATTTTTGCGTGAACCGTATCATACATAGTAAAACTAATATATTACTAGGGAATGATAGTGTCAAGGCAGCTATTGCTCTTATCAAAAATAAATGACATATTTAAACAGCCTCTAAAAATTTTGGTTTTTGGAAACTTTTAATAATTCTATTTTATTTCATTAGGAGTGTTTTTTAAATGGGCATCGATGTAACAAAGATGCGGAATATCGGGATTAGCGCGCATATCGACTCCGGCAAGACAACTTTGAGCGAGCGTATCCTGTTTTATTGCGACAAAATTCATAAAATCAGCGAAGTTAAGGGCAAAGACGGTGTCGGCGCCACGATGGATAGTATGGAGCTGGAAAAGGAACGCGGCATTACGATTCAGAGTGCCGCAACACAGGTAACTTGGAAAGATCACATTGTCAACTTGATCGATACACCCGGTCACGTCGATTTTACGATTGAGGTTGAGCGGAGTCTGCGCGTACTGGACGGCGCGATTCTGGTGTTATGCGCCGTAGGCGGCGTTCAGTCGCAGTCTATCACTGTGGACAGGCAGCTTAAACGGTACCATGTTCCGCGCATAGCGTTTGTAAATAAATGCGACCGCACAGGGGCTAATCCGTTCAAAGTTCAAATGCAATTACGCGAAAAGCTGGGGTTGAATGCGGTATTGATCCAAATTCCAATAGGTTTGGAAGATAAACTTGAGGGTGTTGTAGACCTTATAACCATGAAGGCAGCCTATTTTGACGGCGATCACGGAGAAACGGTGCGTTATGCGGAGATTCCCGCCCACTTGAAGGCGGACGCGGATAAGCGCCGCGAGGAAATGATAGATGCGGTTTCCCTTTTTGACGATGAATTGGCGGATAAATTCTTGGGCGGCGAAGAAATCCCGGAAGAGCTTATCCATAACGCGATACGCAAGGGTACACTAGCCGAAAAATTTGTTCCTGTGATGATGGGGTCGGCATATAAAAACAAAGGTATTCAACTTTTGCTTGACGGGGTAAACAAGTACCTGCCCGATCCTACGGAAGTTAAAAATATTGCCCTTGACCTAGACAAGGGCGAGGAGCAAAGAGAGCTAACCTGCGACGAAAAGCACCCGATAGTCGCGCTCGGCTTCAAGCTGGAAGACGGCAAGTACGGGCAGCTTACCTACGTGCGTGTGTATCAGGGGGCATTGAAAAAGGGCGATGAGCTTATTAACACCCGCGCCCGCCGCAAGTTTAAGGTTGGGCGGCTTGTTCGTATGCACGCGAACA
>BNVA01000172.1 GCA_025997755.1 Spirochaetia bacterium
ATTGCGTTGTTTTTTTAGAGCATATTTCAAAAATTGTAAATCCAGTCGTCTAGATTATTTATTATAGTTTTAGAATTATTCATTTGTAATGTTTTGAGTGTAGAAGAAGTCATTCGGCAAATATACCTCCTGAAAAATGGTAGCTCTCTATAGAGCGTGGGTTTTAAAGAATAAATAGCGGGGGAAATCTTTTATTGTGTATAAAAATTCATATAATTTTAAATTAAAAATATTTACTGATGTGTTACTTGTAAAGCTCGATACAAAGGTTTTACTTACACTTTGTATATATGGCATCGTGCACGCTTTACATTTAAGTGGGGAACCTTTCTCTTATCAATTTTATCGCTTTACAAGTGAGCCAGTTGCAAAATACAAAAGATCTACACGAATAGTTAAAAAATGAGCCTCTTATTCGTGTCATTCGTTGATAAATTCTTATTTTGCAACTGGCTCAAGTAACACATCTGTTACTTAGTGTGTTCCCGGCGCCTATTCAAATGCCACCCTTTCCCTAAATATGTCTCCGCCCTTTAAACGGATTTCTTAAAGGTTTCTGAATAACGAAACCTTTAAGATGTATCAGCCTCCTCTAACTATGAGTTTTGCGCTTTTGAGATTGATAGGACATTTAAATATTGTAGTGTAACCTACAATACTTCCAACCAAAGTCAAAGCTGAAAAAAATTAGTCCCATACGTTTGTCGTATAAAACTTATTCGTTATAAAAAATTATGTGGATTATTAAAAATGGGGCCGGTTTTTTATGTCCTAATCCGGTAGGACAAACTAATCTTTTTTTACACTATCAAACAAATTATAAAATTACTAAAAAGCATTGGTATTGCTTAATTAAATTGGTTAATTTTCAAAGTAAATGACCATACTCACTTACCTATATTTTACTTCTACAATATACCACATTAACTGTTTTTTGTCAACTAAATTTGTAAAATTTTTGGGATAAATTTGCTGTTTTTTGTTAAAACACCAGAACCGCCTAGACAAGCGGTTCTGGTGTTTCCCCCATTTCTAAGATTCTACGATTCCTACTTCTATTATCTTGACTTTATGCCTCATAAGAAGGCATTTTATCCCTTTGTCCAGCGTTTGCGTCGTCTTGGTATCGCTGAAATCCAGCTTTATGGTAAGCCCGCTGGCTGAAACGACATAATTGACGCACGGTTCAGGGTTAAGGATAGCGTCGGCATTAGGCTGAACTTCCGGTTCATCCCGCACTGACGTTTTTTCATCTTTTAAGGCTTGGGCTGCCATGCGCATCTGCGCTCTGTTAATAACCCCTTTTTTCCGCTGTTCCAATAGCTTGAGACGCTCATCCTTGTTCTTAACACATTTAGTCTCGGCAATATCTCTGATAGTGATGCCGGCATCACCAATCAGGTTTTGGAACTCCGGTTCTTTCTCTATCTCGTTTATCCCCACAAAAATGCTTTTTATATAGCCCTCTGTTTTCCCCATCACTGCGGCAATCTGTTCCAGTTTCATACCACTGTCACGTAAACTGGAAAGCGCGTTACAGAGGTCAATTTGACTTAAATTCTCCCGCTGGATATTTTCAACTAACTGAATAACCGCCACATTCTCCGAATCAGATACTATACACCTTATGCTATGAAACCTGTCTGTTTCTGCTTTGTATAGCGATTGGTAAGCCATAAACCGCCTACGT
This sequence comes from Spirochaetia bacterium, assembly GCA_025997755.1. The sequence goes on from BNVA01000172.1 coordinate 1,691, forward strand.
CCGGTTTTCACTACATACTGGTCGCCATCCTTATAAACCATTATCGGTTGTAAAAGCCCATGCTGCCGTATACTCCCCGCAAGTTCCTCAATCCCGCTATAATTCTTGCGGACATTATCACGAGCAACTATATCCCCGATAGGAATATCCTTGACCATGACGCCGGCTGAACGGCTATCTTGTGTTCCATTCCGCGATAACATATCCTTATATAAAACTTTTTTCAACATTGCCATTAGATTGCCTCCTTGATAGTAATGCCTAAAATATTTTCAATAAGTGCCTTTGCCTCATTAAAACCTTTCAGTGTTTCAACTTTGGAATCCAGCTTATAATTCCGCTTGTTGATGTATTTGCGATAGACACTGTTACGTGAAATATGATTTGGATTTATGAACGGCTTGAAAGTTTCATTTTCCAAAAACATATTCGTAATCTGGTTACGATATGTCCCCTGATTGTCGTTGAGCGGCTTCTCAAACTGGTTGAAAATGACATGGGACTCAAGATTATCAAGTTCCAAATCTGCCAATTTTTCAAACTGGTATTTCAAAGCTTGGTAACTAAAAACATCCTGTTGAATAGGTATCAAAAGGACATCACTTGCCGTAAGCACATTGCCGATTATGTTATCGTAAGTCGGGGAGGTATCAATGATACAGAAATCATAGTCCAAGCCTTGTAGTGCTCTTTTTAAGCGTCTGAGACTGTCGGTACTGCGAAACTCGTTAAGTCTGACATCACCGCGAATCAAGTCAAGATTATTGTTTATCTTGATAACACAATCCATAATTTTCGTTCCAATGAACAGGTCAAAGATAGTTTTTCTTTGAGATAATTCCGTAGATGTGGTTTCATCAAAGTAAAAAGACAATGAATTGTTGCTTGCGTCCGCATCAATAACAAGGCATTTGAAACCGGCTCTTATAAGAGCCTTGACGATAATAATGACGATAGTGCTTTTGCCTGTCCCGCCTTTTATACTGTTTAGTGCGATTGTTTTCATTTGTTCCCTCCGTTATCTATAGCAGGAGCTAAAATTTGCCGTGCTTCGCCCATATCCTCAAGTTGAACGTGTGTGTAATGTTCGGTCATCTTGAGGTCACTGTGTCCGGTGATTGACTGAACAATGCTATCGGGAACACCGTTCATTCTAAGTTGACTATTCACATAGTGCCTCCAACTGTGAAACGTAAGGTTTCGTTCCTTTCTCTCTTTTTCAGGGATACCTATGTTATCCAACGCACGTCTGAACCATTTGTAGACAATTGAATGGTCTATTGGTGTTTTGCCGTTGGTAACGCTGAAAATGAAATTGCCCTGGGTATGGGACAACGCGAATTTTGCGAGCTTGTTATAAAGCTC
>BNVA01000173.1 GCA_025997755.1 Spirochaetia bacterium
TAGCCATCTGAACCGGCGCTATCGAGATGATCCCAAGTCCCATAGGATAAACTCTGGGGAATGTCCGCCTTTTTTGCTCGGGATCGTTGATACCAAGCAGTAGCGAGGCGCGGTCTATTGCCGCGTCAAACCCTATGGAATCCAAAATCTTAAGGCTTGGTACGTTCATAGACTGGGCAAGGGCATTGTAGAGCAGAACCGTTCCCTTCCACTCGCCCCTAAAGTTAAGAGGAATGTACGGTGTTCCATCCTCGTTGTGGAAAACCACCGGCACATCGTAGATTAGGCTGGAAGGGTTAAACTTGCCGGAATCCAACGCCGCCGAATAGTACAGCGGCTTAAAACTTGATCCCGGCATAACACGTCCCTGAGTAGCCCGGAAACAGCCTACGTTATGACAGGGTTACTTAAAAAAACGGTTGAGATAGGAACTTTGGGCGGGCAGCAGGATAAATTTGTTTTTCTTGACGAAAACGGTAAACGTTACCGCATTGCCGCAGCAGGAAAAACAGGCACTACGCAGAATTGGTCGGACGCTTGGACTGTGGGTTTTACGCCGTACTATACGACAGCCATTTGGTTCGGTTTTGACAAACCCGGCAATTCACTTGGTCTTACCCTAACAGGCGCGACGCTTGCAGGTCCCCTGTGGGGCGATTTTATGCGCGAGGTTCATAGAGGCTTACCCGCAAGGGATTTTGTACGCCCAATATCCGGCGTTGTTGACATAACTGTTTGCGCCGAATCGGGACAGCTTTTAACGCCATCCTGCAATTCTGGCAGCACTACTCTGACATTTCGTGAAGATAACCATCCAACCGAGTACTGTTCCATACACGGCGGCGATATGGGCAGCAGGAGCGGAATAGACCCGCTGCGCTCCTCCGGTTATAGTATGTTTGACGGCGACGATGTGCTTTCGTCGCTTACCTTACCCACCCTAAACTTGGATCTATTGCCATCGTCCCCGCCGTCCCAACGGTTTATCGAAGAAGATCAAAGCCTGCCGCCGCAAGACACCTACGACTATGAAATACCGGACTTCAACCCGCTAATGGATTGACACCTGTGTATTTTTTTCCTAATATGAGTCTGCGCCCTTGTAGCTCAGTCGGTAGAGCATATCCATGGTAAGGATAAGGTCATCGGTTCGATTCCGATCGAGGGCTTCTTGGAGGATTTATGGCATCAAAAAAAACGGTTGTGGAGCTTATCGCCTTGCAATGTGAAGAGTGCAAGAGAAAAAACTACACAACCCAGAAAAACAAGCGGAATATACAGGAAAAGCTGGAATTCAGTAAATATTGTCCTTTTGACCGCAAACACACTCTTCATAAAGAAACAAAAATAAAATAGCTGTCCATAGGCGTATAGCTCAGCTGGTAGAGCGGCGGTCTCCAAAACCGCAGGTCGTGGGTTCAAGACCTACTGCGCCTGAAAGATAACTCTAAATAATATATAGAGTTGCAAACGGACTACCCAAACAAAGGGCGTTCAAAAATCATAGCATAAAAAAATTGCACCATAAAATTGCACCATAGAGCAGTTTTCAAGTGCGTTTGTGAGGTGGTTTAGAATGAAAAACCCTTATTTTTCGGTGTTCAAAAAGGCAAGCCGCAACTACTACCAAGTGTCTTTTAAAGACAAAGACGGGAAGTATTTACCGGCTATTAGCACGAAGCAAAAGACGGAGGCGGCGGCATACCAAACGGCGATGCAGTGGTTAAAAGAAGGCATACCGGCAAAACAAGAGACCTTGAATGTCAAGCAAATTGAACTAAAAGAACTTTCAAGAAAAATAGAAACGCCGAAAGAGTTAAAACCTATTCTTGACGATTTAAGGCGGCGGGGCTTGTTAAAATCTTTTGTTTTATCAGGTACCGAACAAGCCCAAAACTTTGTTGATTTTTTAACCGATTTTTGGACATGGGAAAAATCGGCTTATATTCAAGAAAAATGCCGAAAGCAAAACGGCATACATAAAATTCATTGTGTCGGAAGCCGAAACAGCATTGATAAATACTGGCGACCTTTTTTTAAGGATAGATTTTTGGGCGAAATTACACAAAAGGACATTGACCAATTTATTGATTATATGGGAACGGTAACTTTCAAACGAAACAATATAGACTGTTTGTTATCCGCACAAAGAAAAAACGAAGTTATAAAAGCAGGTTTAAAGCCTTTAAGGTGGGCATTTTCAAAAGGCTGTATTGAAAAAGATATTACACGGGGCATTATGTTATTTTCGGCTAAAAGCCCCGAAAGACATATTTTAACGCCGGAACTGGTACAGGCAGTTTTTACGGTGCAATGGAAAAACGAAACTGTAAAACTTGCTAATATGCTGGCTATGGTAACCGGCATGAGAATAGGCGAAATAATCGGCTTGCAAGTTAGGGACATCGGGCAAGATAGGCTATATGTAAGTCATTCATGGAATTACCTTGACGGATTAAAAACTACCAAAACAAACGAAAGCCGTAATGTTGAATTACCGTTTGAGTATATTATCAATAAACTGTTAGAACTGGCGGGGCGCAATCCGCACGGTTACTCACTGGAAAATTTTGTATTTTGGAATGAGGCAAGCAAAGGCAAGCCCATTGACACCGGTATTTTTAACAAAGAATTAAGGGCGGCACTTGTAAAAACTGGAATGAGTGCCGAAACCGCAAAGCAATACACCTTTCACGGCTGGAGGCATTATTTTACAACGCACATGAAAAGCCGCCTTGACGATAAACTACTTAAAAGAGAAACGGGACACAAAACAGATTCAATGCTTACCCACTATTCTAATCACGCTATCGACGGCGAAAGGCAAAAGATACAGCAGGCGCAAAGAGAAGTTTTCGGGGCATTGATACCGTCAAGCCTCATAATCAAGGGGGCGGCATGAACAAGAATCTACAGTTAGAACTTGCCGATATTGTAAACGAATTGACAGCCCTTTCCGATATGATACCTGCACTTTTAAAAGACACCGAAGCAATGGAGCAGATAACGCCGGACGGGATAAAACTTATCTTTTTGGGAAT
>BNVA01000174.1 GCA_025997755.1 Spirochaetia bacterium
AATTTTTCCTGATAATATTCAATTTGATGTCTTTTTGCATCACGTTTTACTTTGAGTTCTTCTTTTCCTTGATCGCGCAATGTACTCACGATAAATCCCAGTTGTTCCATGTCCTCTATTTTCCAGTTATTCAAGCTAACATTCTGTAATTTATAAATCAGATCGGAAGGCACGCGCTCCTCTAACTGCCGCATTACGGCAGGATCAATACCGCGTTTTTGGGAATCCTTTATGCGGGTAATATTACGTCTTTGCTCGCTTGGAATATAAGTATGCAGCAATACCGGATCTATTTTATCAATGCCCAGTTCCTTAAAAATGTTCTCATTTGTTTCCATCATTGAATAAAGTTTGTTCCGCTGTGCTTTAGTTATATCCTCATAAGGGCGTGCGATCTCTTGTCTTTTATCAATAAAAATTATTTTTTCAATTTGCAAATATGATGAATACGGGATGTTAGATTTTAACTTATTCCTGTAATCCTCGTCAGTCAGAAAGTCGGAGTACAATTCCCGCAGGTTCTTTGCCTTAGGACCAAGCCATGCGGGAATTGTCGCGTACATACCGTCATAGAAAAAGGATTGTATCGCCTCAATAATACGGGCTTCTGTAACATTAACGGTTTTAAAATCAGGACGTTTTATAACACGTTTGATTGTTTTTTTACTTATATCTCTTAGTTTGTCAACCGCTTTAATTTGCGCTTCGGTTTCAAGCATTTCCTTATGCAGTTGCCGCAGTTCTTCAAAATTGTTTTTTATTTTTTGATCCTGTTTTTTTATGAAATCGTTGTACTCCACGCGCATCTTTCTAAGATCATCTTCCATCTTCTTTTGTTTTTTAAATGCTTTTCTATTTGCTGTAAATCCTTCCTTCGTGTTTTCCATCTTTTCAAGTTTGCGCTGTGTTTCTACAGAATGTTCGGCAAGCCGGATCATATCTTCATAATTGCTTAACTTTTCTTTTTTCCTGTTGATTTTACTCCGCGCCTCTTTTTGTTTTGTTTTAAGAGTTTCCGCATACTGTTCAATTCTGGGATCGCCTATTTCAAGTTTGCCCGATTCAAGGTCTTTTTCCACACCTTCGTAGTTTATTTCTTCAGCAATTCTGCGTAATGCTTCAGGACTTGCGTTTTGAATTTCTGCTTCGCGTTTTGGACTTAATCGGGTTAAAGTTTCAACCTGCGCATCTTCGTTCAAAAAACTTTCGTCACCTGATAAAACTGCGTATGCGTTCATATAAGGCTTTGGATTATTCCGCACCATGCCGCGCAAAGTTCTTTTCACTTCCTCACTCACGCCGTCCTTTGGACGGTTCTTCCATAGCCAGTGACTAAACGTTGTGTCTGCCGCTCTCATTTCCGCTTCATGCTGTTTTTGATCTTCCGCGTCCACAGGCGAAAAGTTCGGATCTGCCGCCGCGTCAATCATTGCAAAAAGATCATCCAGTCCCTTATCGCTATTGATGATTTTAAGAAAATCTTCGATGGTTTTTGCTCCGGTATTTTCTATTGGATTTTGTTCACTCTCCGTAAAAATCTTTCTTGCACTTTCCCATATACTTTTATACCAAGCGTCATCCGCACCTTTAGGAAGTTCCACGCCTTCCGGTCTCGACCCTTCCATTTCATAGTATGCTTTGAAGTCTTCCCATGAGCCATACTCCGCCGCAGTCTCCACAATCTGCGCGTCCTGCTTGATAAACGCTTCTAAGTCATCGTCTTGAAAAAGAATGTTGGTATTATTTTCATTAAATGTTCCCGCATTGCCGGTCGCAGATTTTATTTGTTCCGGTGAGAAGGCAATATAAGAAGTGCTGCCTTTGTCCTCTACTTTGTTCACATATTTTATGCCGTCTGCCCCTTTACTCTCGGCATATCTTATTGACGCGTTCCAGTCTTTGGCGTAGGTGTCCGGCATATCTAGCGGGTTTCTTATGTCAAGGAATGTCGCGGTTTGGGCAGTTTCTTTCTTTGTCCTCTTATCCTTGCTTCTTTTTTGAGCGGCTTCTTCGCTTCCAAAATGCATCCCATTTTTTGTATTTGCTACAAAATCATCTACTCCAAATGTGCCGTAATGATACACCACAAGCGGCTCGCCGTTCTCGTCGGTTACTTGGGACACATCCGAAGGCTTGACGGAATAGATGTTTTGCAGTATCTTTTTAATAGCCCCAGCGTCCGCGCCGTTTCGCGCACTTTCTTTAGTGGTCAATGCTTCGGTCTTGAACGCGGATGCTTGGACTTTTTCTCTTAAAATTACTTCATGTACATACATACGGCTTGCATTTGTATCTGTCCTAACCAATACAACTGCTAAAAAATCATCTTTACCTATTTTTATAGGTGCCATTATAAAATTCGCAATTAGTTTTTTATCTTTTGGTGATAACTCTTTGTGGACGATTCTGCCGAATTTTAATACATCAGGGACTGCGGCAAACGCTACAGCTTTGTTTCTTCCAATTCCATGTGAAATTGAGTTTTTAATAGCCCTTTCATCGAGACTGACATTTCCTAGTCCTTCAACTTCAATCATTGAAAATCCATTTTCCTCGTACCACTTGGAAACTTTTAAGGAAAGCTCGGTTCCATCCGGTGCAAATTCATTTCCAGTAAGAGCTATTTTTGCCTCACTTTCCAAAAATTCGCGGCTTCTTAATCTTTCCCAGTCCCCAAACCACTTTTTAAAGCTCGGTGTTCTCACGGCATACCACTGTTCAGGCGTTAGCTTTGAGGGCTTGCCGTTAGGCGTTTTGTACCGGTTGCTTTCCGGTGGATATAGTTTTTCAAGTTCCCGCAGTTCTTTTACAACCTGTTCACGGTCGCCGAGGTCTTCAATCATGGAGTTTGCGCGGTTAATCAAAGTATCAACCGGATTGTTTCCCATATTCTCATTATCGGAATTTTTTATTTCATCTTGGAATAGGGCTTCCGCCTCGTTTACAGCTGCGACCTCTTTTTCTGCAAGTGGAGTATTGACATC
>BNVA01000175.1 GCA_025997755.1 Spirochaetia bacterium
TAGCGCCTGTATCGGAAACATCAAGAGTCGTATTACCAGTTACGGTCAAATTGCCGCCATGGTTTATTGTCAAGGTGTTACCGGCTCCAACCGTACCTTCCGTTGCATCATTTAAAGCGTTGCCAAGGACTATTTTACCGCCGTTACCTATAGTGGTGTTGCCCGTACTCCATGTACCCGGCGAATCAGTTCCCGCTATATCAACTTCCGTAATGACTGTAGCTCCGGCTTGCGGTATCGCTATAACTTTCCTAATAGACCCTGTACCTGCCAATATGCCAATCTTAGCATTAGCCGTAGTATTTCCGGTTAAATCAAGAGTACCATTGCCTGTTGCCTTACCCTCGGTAACACCGCCGAAGCTCGCCGCGCCGCTGTAAATATAGCCGCCGTTGTTTATAGCAACCGTTTTAAGGTTATCAAGTCTCGCACCAGCGGATTTGAAAACGCCGGTTACTGTAAGTGTTTCTACGGTTGTTAAAGCGTTAGCATTGTCCAACTGAGCAAAACCGGCAATTGCCAGCGTTGCACCCGAACCTAGACCCATAAATGACGCTGAATTTGAAACTATTACGCCAAAGTCGCTTCTCTGATCGGGATAGACCGCCTGTGTTCCAATACAGGTTCCTGTGGTTGTAGCGACTATGCCGCCGGTACCCGGATACCCGTCGGGGAATTTAGCGCGCTTGGGACCAAAGCTTCTGATGTATGCTGCGGGCACAGTACCATTAACGGCTATAGATGTAACTTTGTCAAAGTTCGATAAAAATTTCCCAGTTGTAGCCGTTAGATCGGCACCATTTGCAGAAAGATAGCCGCCGTTTCCTATTGTAAGGCTGGTAAGCGCTTCCTCGCCGCCGGCATTGGTGACACCCTCTAAATCTCTACTCGTAAAGTCAGTTCCCGTACCCGCGTCATAGTAGCCGTTTACAGTCAAACTCTTAAGAGCATAGAACTGCGTTGTAAGCGTTGAAGCGACGCCTCTTGTACCAGCGCCACCGGTATAAAGTGAGTTATTGCCGTTTACTACAAGAGAATTAAGTACCGGGAATTTTCCCTGGTTAATTTCGGCATGACCGTCAATTTCCAGCGCTTCAAGCACTCTAAAATTAACCGTGCTGCCATTGGCGATAAAATAACCAAAGCTTAAATTATCCTTTTGAACTTTAAGGTCTTTAAGGGCCATAAACTGAGGCTTGGCTTGAATTGCAGTTTGTACACCTGCATCGCCCACGCCTGTAGCGTCAAGATAACCTTTGGGACCTACGTTAATACCAAAGAGATCGGTATTAAATTCGGCAACGCCTACACCGCCGCCGGAAGCCGTATCTGTTCCGGCAAGCAGTTTACCATTTACGGTAAGATTACCGGTAAGTTTTCCGGCTACATAAGCCGTGGTACCTTCGCGTACCGTAAGATCTGCTATGTTGACCATAGTAGATGGGAATATCAGGTTGGTTTTAAATAAACCGTTGGCAATCTGACGGGCATTGTCCGAACTGCCGGATAACCTAAGGAAACTGGTAGTATCCGTGCCGCCTACGTTAAAATAGCTGTTTGCCGCAAACACAAGGCGTGCCTCGGGCGGAGCGTCCGGTACGTGATTATCAATAAAAGAGCTGTCGCTCTTGCCGGAACCGGTTATTGTGCCATCGCCGAAAGCCGCTATAACCCTCTGATTCTGGATAGGTAACCCACCTAGTGGATCAAAATAAATATTACCCTTAAGCAACGCTTCTCTATTAGCGGTGGTGTCAGGATATTCAGGCGTATCAGGGTGCCGTGTCCATGTATAGGTGCCGCCGTCCGTTGTGAATACCGCTATTTCATCATTAATAAACTCGCCTTGATCGTGACCCCATGAATTATACGCATAAACACTGGCAAACTTTACATCGTCCATATTCGCCGTGCCGCCCTTAAAGCCTTTTGTGGTTAAAGCGCCGTTTTCATAAACATTCAACCTGCCGCGGGCATTACGCTTAGGATATTTAACTTGGGTAGCAGCGCCTACGGGTGTTACATCTTCGGTATCGACCGTCGCGACGCCGATTACAATTTCGCCGTTTGAATTCGTGCCGGCTACCACCGAGCTGTAGGTGCCAACTATAATCTCGGCACCTTTCCAGATATTGACCTCGCCGCCTATGGCAAGCGTACCGGCAGCAGCACCATCCTCGCCAACTCTAAACAGACCGGACAGGTTAAGGATAACGCCGTCGGGTATAATAGTAGTTAGCTGCTGTCTATCAACGCCGGCAGCCGTAGCAGTCGGTTCGTATTTGGTTGTGCCAAAATAGTTAATCGTATCGGCATTACTGTAGAGCGCGTAGGTTTCAGGATTTAAAGCCGTCCAATCGGATTTAAGCGCAAGTGCGGCGTTAAGCCCTTGTGCCGTGGTTATCGGGATGCCGGGTACAAGGTTCTCACCGACATATACGGTGTCCGTCGTCCCATTTTCGCATCCTGTGAATACAAATGACAGCACCACAAGCGCTATCAAGCCGGGAATAAATTTTCTCATAAGTCCTCCATGAAAAATAATTTTTTTTTGATTAAACAACGCGCCATGATCACACGCTACTTAACCTCTTTTCTCGATACCTTAAATTATACTACATTATTTAAAAAAAACAAGGTCTGGGGAGAAATAAGCCAGCAATTCGCATTTTACAAAAGCAAACCCATAGATGAGCATTTTTTAAAATGCTCAGGAAGCCTGTAGAAAAAATCCGTCCCCCACTCACACTGACGACTGTGGCATTTATCGTAGGAGGGTGGCTATCATAATTCCCATCAAGTCTGGTACATTCCATGCCAAACAGTCCACCGGACTGTTTGGAACAACTCTCAGCTCGCAAAAGTCCCGCACATCGTATGTGTTCGCAGGGCGCGGCTTTTTCCACGGCTTCAACATTTATTGGCATAGTGGTATGGTTTTGGCAGTGCAGACAGGAATTGCCGCCAATAACCACAAAT
>BNVA01000176.1 GCA_025997755.1 Spirochaetia bacterium
CTATTGTAGGCTCAATAGAAAGCGGTTTGCAAGGCAGGTACGAAACACTCTTTGCAAAATCAATTTTGGATGGATCAATTTCGCTTGTTTTTGGCGCTTCGATGGGCATCGGCGTTGTGTTCTCTGCTGTTCCTGTTTTGCTTTACCAAGGCGGCATTGCGCTTGCGGCTATCGCTGTCCGTGACTTTTTAAGCCCGCAAATGATAACCGAAATGTCAGCCGTTGGCAGTATTGTGATTGCGGCTATCGGGTTTAATTTTTTAGGAATAAAAGAAATAAAAGTGGCAAATTTAATCCCTGCTGTTTTTGTGCCGCTGCTATGGTTTGCGTTTTTTTAAATAAGAATTGCAGACCCATCACATTTACTTTATAATTAGCCATGCAGCAAATACAGCGTGCCGGTTTTGCCCAAGAGCAGCGGCTGTCGCAGAGAATGAATACTCAACTCATTCAGTCCATCAAACTTATGGAGCTGCCCATAATTGATTTGCGCGAGAAAATACAGGATGAGCTTGAAAAAAATCCCGCCCTTGAAGTGCTCGAAGATAAAAGCATGGTTTCTATTAACGATATTTACAAAGCGGGACGCGAAGAAAACGAATATTTTGAATCGACATCAGACTCAGGCTTTATACACGGCGGGAAAGGAGAACGAAACTCCGATGACCGCCGTCAGTTTATTGAAGGTGCGCTGACACAGTCCGAAACCTTACAGGAACATCTTTTATGGCAGCTGCGGCTTTATCCCTGCGGCGAAGAAATCCGCAGAATTGGTGAACGCCTAATTCAAAATATTGATTCCGACGGTTTTCATTTGGTAGACCCGCCGCTTCTTTTTAACAAGAGCGCAAAGTCAAACATCTGCAGCTCCGACGATATGAAAACCGCGTTGACTATTATACGCGGCTTTGAACCTATCGGGTGCTGTACGGCGGATTACAAAGAGTCTTTGTGTGTTCAGGCTGCCCTGCTGTATCCCGACGATGCCGCCGACATCGAGCTTATTATACCTCACCTGGAAGAGCTTGAAAGAGACAAGTTCAGCAAGGTGGCAAAACTGATAGAAAGAGATCAGGATGAACTTAGAGAGCTTTATGATGAGCTAAAAAATCTTTCTCCGTTTCCGGGCAGGCAGTTTAATTCCGGCGGAAGCGGTTCCGGCGGCACACGTTTTGTTATACCGGATGTACAGATTATACGCAAAGACGGCGAGTTTTCTATACTGTTAAACGAGGAAGAAATACCGGTTTTGGGTATACAGCCTTTTTTTATAAAACAAAATGCAAAGGGCATAAAAAATTCAGAGCAGGATTTTATCCGCGAAAATGTTAAAGAAGCCCGCTGGTTTATTCAGTCTATAAACAGGCGCAACCACACATTATTGCGCGTAACGCGCGCAATTGTCGAATTTCAACACGCATTTTTTGCGGACGGACCAAAGCATCTGGCTCCTCTTACGTTAAACGACATAGCCGAAGAACTTGGCGTTCATCAAACAACAGTATCACGCGCTGCAAACGGCAAATATATGCAGACCGAGTGGGGAATTTTTGAAATACGGCACTTCTTTACAAATTCAATAAGCGGATCGGGTTCATCAGGCTCACGTTATTCACGCGAAGCGGTAAAAGAAATTATCAAGGAAATAATCACAGGCGAAAACGCAAACCTCTCCGACAAAGACATATCCGACATACTAACAAAACGCGGCATCCCGCTTGCCCGCCGCACCGTCGCAAAGTACCGCTCACAGCTTGACTTAGGCTCATCGTACAAAAGGTGAGTATTATGAATCAGTTTGAGGAAACCGTCCGCGAAGCGTTATGTGCCGCAATGCATGATGCTCCCGTACTGCTTGCCGCTGTTTCGGGCGGCGCGGATTCAACGGCGATGCTGAGCGCACTTTGCGCCGTACAAAAAGACTGTGGTTTTTTTTTGCACTGCATAACAATAAATCACAATCTACGCGGAGAAGAAAGCGATGCCGACGCAAAGGCTGTTCAAAGACTCTGCGCAGAGCTTGGTGTTAGCTGCAATGCCTGCGTTATACCGGAAGGCGAAATAGCGTCTAACGCCAAAGAGCAGGGCTGCGGAATAGAGGCTGCGGCACGGCAGGCTAGGCATAGAGAGCTTGTTAAACACGCCTTGAGCATAAACGCAAAATACGTGCTGCTTGCCCATACAAGGGACGATCTTTTGGAAACGGCTCTTATGCGTATCCTGCGCGGCGCGGGACCGGCAGGACTTGCCGCAATGCCTGTAACAAGCGTATTTCCAGAAAACAAAAATATAACTATTATTCGCCCGCTGCTGTCCCTTACACGCGCCGATGTTATTGCCTACCTGACAGACAGCGGTTTAACATGGCAGAACGACAGCACAAACGCCGACTGCCGTTTTCTGCGTAACCGTGTACGCCTAAAATTGATTCCGCATTTGAATAATTTTTTCCCCGATTGGAGAACATCAATTTTTGAATTTGCAAAGACGCAAAGTTTTGCCGCAGATTTTATCTCAAAGGAAGCGGCGCGGCGTATAACATGGCAAAAGGAGGACGGCGATCTTCACTGCCCCGAAAATCAATTTTTTAGCGAATGTGAAATACTCCGCGAGGAAGCGCTGTTTCAAGCAGTAAATATTTTGGAAATGGACAAAACAAATACAAAACCGGATGATGATTTTTCGCCGGACAGACTTAAAAAAAGTTATTCGCCGCCAAGGCGTTCCGTTATACGCAAGTTTACCGGTAAGCAAAAGAACGCCCTAGACCTTGGCTCCGTAAAAGTACAAAACACAAACGGCGGAATTACCGTTTCCTCAAAAAAAAATACCGTTTCCGGAGAGGGGTTTTCACTTTTAATCAAAGAAAGCGGAACATACAAAGTAAGCGGATTCATTATCGAATGTACCGAAACAAAAACGGCGG
>BNVA01000177.1 GCA_025997755.1 Spirochaetia bacterium
ATTTTTCAATTACACAGACACTCATTCCAAGCTGCCTAGCCTTAATTGCAGCGTCAGCGCCGCCGGGACCCGCGCCAATTATCACCAAATCAAATTTATCCATGCTAATTACATTTCCTTATTTTTGTTAATGCCTCAATACAGGTTCGCGGGCGGCTTTTACATCGTCCGGGCGGCCTATTACCGTTGTAACGGGGGCGGCTTGCAAAGAGGCGGGGTCGGTCTGCGCCTTGTCGTAAAGCCTGAAAAACGCTGCGATTACCTCGTCTAAAGTCTCAAGCGACTCGGTTTCGGTTGGCTCAACCATAAGCGCCTCGTGTACGATCAACGGAAAGTACATTGTAGGCGGATGGTAACCCTCGTCCTGCAAACCTTTTGCAATATCCATAGCCGATACACCTTTGTCATGCTTTAGCGGGCCTATGTCAATGACAAATTCATGCATACAGGTGGTGTCGTAGGCGATTTTATACTTGGATTTTAGCTTTTCCATCATGTAATTTGCATTTAGCACGGCATTTTTTGAAATTTCAGGTATATTTTCTTTGCCCAGCATCAATAAATAGGTGAGGGATCTAAGAATTATAAGGAAATTGCCGTAAAAAACGCGCACCCTGCCTATACTGTCGGGCTGTGAGGCGGAATTGCCATCCAAAGCCAGACCTTCAAGCGGCAAAAATGGCTTTAAAATCTTTTTTACGCCTACGGGACCCGATCCCGGGCCGCCTGCACCATGCGGTGTGGAAAAAGTTTTATGTAAATTGAGGTGTACCACATCAAAACCCATATCGCCGGGGCGAACAATGCCTGCAATAGCGTTTAAATTTGCACCGTCATAGTAGTTTAAGCCGCCCGCCTTGTGGACTATTTCGGTAATTTCTAAAATGTTGGTATCAAAAATGCCTAAAGTGTTAGGGTTTGTCAGCATAAGACCGGCGGTATCAGTGCCCACCGCCGCCTTTAGAGCGGCCAAATCCACGCAACCGTCTGCCCCCGAAGCAATGTTTACAACCTGAAACCCTACCATAGTCGCGCTTGCCGGGTTTGTACCGTGTGCGCTGTCGGGTACAATTATTTTTGTCCGTGCAGTGTCTCCGCGTTTTACATGATATGCCTTTATTAAAAGCAATCCTGTAAATTCGCCATGCGCGCCGGCTGCGGGCTGAAAAGTCATTGCATCCATTCCGGTTATTTCACAAAGATAATCATTTGCAAGATGCAAGGCTTCTGTGCAGCCTTTTACCGTTGACGGATCCTGCAACGGGTGAATGTTTGTCCAGCCCGGAAGGGAAGCCGTCTCCTCATTGATTTTTGGGTTGTACTTCATTGTGCATGACCCCAAGGGATAAAAACCATCGTTTACACCGAAAGATCGTTTTGAAAGCGCCCAGTAATGGCGGCTTATCTCGTTTTCATCAAGCTCCGGCAAACCGGCTTTTTTTTGACGCGCGGCCGCGGCAGAAATTTCTACTGTGGGCACATCACATTTAGGCAGGATCGAACAGTTTCTGCCTTCTTTGCTTTTTTCAAATATCAATTTCATTTTGAGCCTCCCTTCAATATGCTGACAAGCGTATCAATTTCGCTCTTTGTATTAAGCTCTGTTACGCACCATAGGATCGAATTTTTTGAAAGCGGATAACCGCCCAAAATCCCTTTTTTTGCCAAGGCGTCAAGTGCGGTGCCGGAGTCCGGGCACGCGGTAACAAACTCATGGAAGAACTCACCTGTGAATTGCAGTTCGTAGCCTTTAACGGCAGAAATCGCCTTAGCCGCATAAACCGCTTTTGAATGGCACTGGCTGCTTACTTCGGCAAAACCGGACTTCCCCATAACCGCCATGTAGCAGGCGGCTGTAAGCGCACAATGCGCCTCGTTAGAACAAACGTTGCTTGAAGCCTTCTCGCGCCTTATGTGCTGCTCGCGCGCCTGAAGGGTTAAAACATAAGCTCGGTTACCCTTTGCATCGGTGGTTTCTCCAACAATACGACCGGGAATCTTTCGCATAATGGCTTTTTTACACGCCATAAAACCCAAATACGGGCCGCCGAATGCAATTGATATTCCCAACGGCTGCCCCTCGCCTACGGCAATATCCGCACCGCACGCGCCGGGACTTTCCATAACGCCCAGGCTTATCGGGTTGACGCTTTCTATAAAAAGGCTGCCTGTTTCGTGTACGATAGCCGCCGCGCTTTTTGCGTCTTCAAGCAGACCGTAAAAGTTCGGGTTTTGTAAGAGGAAGCAGGCGGCGGTTTTGTCGGCGCTTAAAAGCTCTTTCAATTTTGCAAGATCGGTTTTTCCGTCTTTACCTGCCGGTACAATTTTTACCGGAGCATTAGTACCAAAGCAGTATGTTTTGACAGCCTGAATAATCTGCGGGTGAGAAGTCTCTGAAACATAAACGGTTTGACGCGCCCGCTCGCGGCACATATTTACCGCTTCTGCTGCGGCGCTCGCTCCGTCGTACACAGATGCATTGGAAACATCCATTCCGGTGATTTCGCATATCATAGTTTGATACTCAAAAATTGATTGCAAGATGCCTTGGCTTATTTCGGCTTGATAAGGCGTGTAAGCCGTGATGAAAGTTTCGTTTTGTGTTATGCGCTTAACCGCAGCCGGAATATAATGCTTATATGCGCCCGCGCCCCTAAAAATTGTAGGGTAAACGGTGTTCTGCTGTGAAAGCTCGCGCATTCTTGCTGCGGCTTCCATTTCGGACATTTCTGCAGGCAGGTTTATGCCTTTCAGCATGACAGATTTCGGCACAGCTGTAAAAAGTTCCTCGATTGAATTCTTGCCGATTGATTTTAGCATTGATTTTCTGTCGGCATCAGTATTCGGAATAAAGTTTCCCATACTATCCTCCTAGTGTTCTTCTTCGACAGCTATTTTTTCGTAATCCGCCGCCG
>BNVA01000178.1 GCA_025997755.1 Spirochaetia bacterium
TTTTTGTAAAGGCGTTTGTCATGTGGCTTATGTAAAGCGCAAACACAGGTTTGCCTTTATCCGCACTGCCTCCACCAAAAACCATAGGCGCGGAAAGAAACATTACCGCAGCCAATGTCATCAAAATACTCTTTTTCATTTTTTCCTCCAAAAAAATATCACCTGATCACTACAGGTGGTTATTAACGTTTTGATCTGCTGCGTACATCAATATACACAGCTACGACAATTATAAACCCTTTAAACAATAATTGAAAGTACGAAGGTACCCGCAGAATATCAAGTCCGTTGCTTAACACCGCCAGCATTAAAGCGCCTATCATGGAGCCGTACCACTTTCCGGAACCGCCGTCCAAACTTATGCCGCCTATAACAACTGCGGCAATGGCATCAAGTTCGTAGCCGGAGCCTGTTACCGGAGAGCCTGACACGGTGCGCGATGTCAAAAGACAACCGGCGGCGCCGGCAAGTAATCCGCAAATTCCGTAAACGGACATTTTTATAAAATTGGTATTTATGCCGGAAACTTTTGCCGCCGTTTCGTTGCCGCCCACCATGTATATACGCCTGCCGTAAACTGTTTTTGTAAGAATAAAACCAAACACCAAAACAATTATCACATAGTATACAACAAGAAACGGAACAAAATTAAATAAAAGTCCGCCTGCAATTTTTTCGTACGCTTTTGTTACGCCGAAAATCGGTATGCCGCTGGAAGCAAGATAGGCAAGTCCTCGTACTATTGATTGTGTACCAAGTGTTACAACAAATGCGGGAACGCCAAGCAGGGCAACACAAACGCCGTTTACCAAGCCGATAGAAAGACCGCTTAAAACCGCAAGGGATATCGGCACGATAATAGGAAACTGTCCCTGGGCAAACAATGCCGCAATAACCCCGGAAAAGCCCACTATAGCCCCCACGGAAAGGTCAAATCCGCCTGTAAGTATAACGCACATCATGCCTGTGGCAAGTATTCCGTTAATTGCAGCCTGTTTAAAAATATTTATAAAGTTTTTTACGTCCGCAAATGCCGGAGACAGAAAACACAAAATTATCACTATAACAAAAAGAATTATCAACATTATGAATTCTCTTACCTGCGTTAGGCGTAATGCAGCAATCTTATTATTCATTTTTTCCCCCTATACCTGATTTTGTAATGCCGGATGCCCGCCACATAATTTCTTCCTGCGAAAATTCAAGTCTATTAAATTCGCCGGTTAATTTTCCCTCCGATAAAACAATAATTCTGTCGCATATACCTATAAGCTCAGGCATTTCCGAGCTTATCATAATGATAGCCTTGCCCTGTCCTGCAAGCTCTCCCATCAAAAGGTATATATCGCGTTTTGCGCCTACATCAATTCCCCGCGTAGGCTCGTCCATAATTATTATATCGGGGTTTCCAACCAGCCATTTTGCGACAACAACTTTTTGTTGATTGCCGCCGGAAAGCGACTGCGCCTGAGCATTTAAATTTTTTGAATTTATCCTTAACCGTTTAGAAAAGGCTTTTGCACATTCAGTTTCAAGGCGGCGGTTTAAAAGTCCGTATCTGGTTAATTTTTTTATTGATACAATCGTAATGTTATGAACTATCGAGGCAATAAGATTAAGCCCTGTAAGTTTTCTGTCTTCCGTGATCATCGCCATTTTGCGCTTAACGGCATCTTTTGGATGCGTTATGTGCAATTCATCTCCGTTAAGCGTAACCGTGCCGGATTCTTTTTTGCGTATGCCAAAAATTGTTTCGGCAAGCTCGCTGCGTCCCGCTCCCACCAAGCCCGCTACGCCCAGTATTTCACCCCTGCGAAGCTCAAAACTCACTCCGTTTAATTTTGAACCCTGCTTTATATTGTCAACTTTTAGTATAACATCGCCCATCGGAACATTAGTTTTTGGAAATACATCGGTAAGTTCACGTCCTACCATCATCTTGATAAGCGCCGCACTGTCAATTTTACCGGCATCGTTTGTTCCAATATAATTTCCGTCGCGGAGTACCGTTATACGATCCGATATTTTAAATATTTCTTCCATTTTGTGCGAGATATAAACAATGGAAACATTTTCATTTTTTAACCTTTTAATTTGTTCAAAAAGTATTTCTGTTTCTTTTTCCGTAATTGCGGATGTAGGCTCATCCATAATTACGATGCGGGCATTGCAGCTAACAGCCTTGATAATCTCGATAAGCTGACACTGCCCAACGCTTAACTCTCTCATCTTTACCGACGGATCTAGCGGAAGTGAAAAGCTCTTTAACAATGCGGCAGCTTGCCTGCGCGCCTGTACAATATCAACAAACAGCCCCGTTTTATCCCTTATCTCCCTGCCTATAAAAATATTCTCCGATATTTCCATATCCATAACAGGCGAAAGTTCCTGATGTATCATAGCGATACCGTTTGCAAGAGCTTGAGCAGGATTTTGAAAATTAACTTCTTTACCGTCCAGCGTGATCACTCCGGCATCAGGCGAGTGAATGCCCATAAGGATTTTCATCAACGTAGACTTACCGGAGCCGTTCTCGCCCATAAGGGTATGAACCTCGCCTGCCCTTAAATCAAAGGGCACCGAGTGCAGCACCTCATTCCCCGAAAACGATTTGCGTATACCCTTCATCGAAAGAATTGCCGTGGTCATGCTAAATGGAATTTACCCTATAAAGCCAAAAAATGAAACCTCTCCCCACAACTTCAATTCGCAGCCGCAGAAGAATATTTCGCTGTAGTTTTTCTTTTTTGTTTGTTATACTATAGCTTTAGAGGTAAAAATTGGTTCAGTTTGCCCCCGACGACGACATTATAGATATTTGCATGGACAATGTGTTCAAGGCAGTTTTCACAAAAGACCGGCCGGAATCTCGTGGAGCATTGTCAAAATTGCTG
>BNVA01000179.1 GCA_025997755.1 Spirochaetia bacterium
AATAGTTAAGTCATAAATACCCGCACCGGGACGGGTAGTCTGGAATAGCGCCGTATCACCATTTGTTTTTGATAACTTTAAATTGCTGATCGTTTTGTTGTTACCGTAAAGCCTGCCCTTAAAGTCTGTCGGTGCAACCCAGTTGATTTCCTCCAAGTTGATGTCTGTTGTAATAAAATAAAATTTGTCATCGTTATTGGTTATACTGTTTAATTGTTCTTGAGTGTTCAATGCACGGGATCTGGTTGATTTGTAAAAAATCGTCCCGTTAGTAATATGCTCCTGTGTAAGTTCATAGTTTGTAAGATCATCGTTGTTATCGGTATATGCTGTACCCGCATCGCTCAATACCCATACGGTTTGATCGGTTTCATCTCCTGTATCAGGTCCACCCTTATTTGGAGGAGTAGTGTCATAAGTGCCGCCGCCGTCTTTTCCTACAAGGATTACCTTTGCATAAGGCGTTCCGGCACGATAAAACGCGGGAGCCGCAAGATAATTGCTAGCTTCTTCAGTTGTAAGCCCTACTTTTTTGTTGGCCTCAACGTCAACCAAAAGGATTGGAAACACACCAACTTTTTGGTCATCTTCATAGTTAATACCGGAATTGTTAATAGCCGCGTCATCTTTCATTTTAAGACTTATGTTATATCGAGTATTGCTGAAATCACCCGTCGTAAAAGTAGGATTCCCCGGTTCTTTGGTACCGACCTGTATCTCGTACGGAATTACGCTTTCGTCAAAAAAGAACCTGTCCGAGCCATTATAACCCATAACAAGAATATCATCGGAGACCGATGAGCTTCCCACAGTGTAATTTAGCGGTTTTTGCACTTCAAAATCGAGATGCGTCAAAACTGTTCCGTCTCCGTAGATCGCACCGCCGACATAAATTTTGTACTTTGCGGCAGCACTCTTACCGGACTCCGTATACTTAGCTATAACTTGAAATACGCCTACAGGCATACTTTGAATTTCTGATATATCCAAACCCTCAACGCTCATTGATAAATTATTAACGGATACAGTTTTCGGTGTTCTATTACCGGTATACGTAACCTTTAGCTGGAGACCGTCAGCGCTAAAAGCCTCACCTTCATTGAATCTGATTTTTGGGTACGCTACTATTTCCATAACCGCTTTAAGCGATCCCGGGGTAACGTCCGAAGTATCATCTCCGCCACCCGATGTGCTGCCGTCACTGCA
The DNA here is from genome assembly GCA_025997755.1 of Spirochaetia bacterium. The sequence goes on from BNVA01000179.1 coordinate 1,207, forward strand.
ACTAGTAAAATTCACACTAAATACCAGCGCGGAAACTAAAAAAATGCCTAAACCCAAGAATTGCTTTATTTTCATACAAAACCCCTTTAAAACCTAGTATGGTCAAATATACTAAAAAATTACTAAAAAAGGAAAATCAAAATGTGGTTAAATTCAATTCGTAGTCGTAGGAGAATATTTTTCCATCGTCAAAACCAACAAAAAAGGCTAAGTACCATCCCCTTAGGGAATAGTACCTAGCCTTCTTTATCGTAAGCCTTTATCTATTTTCTAATCGGGAATATACGTTATAACCACCTTGCCGTTGCCTGTGTTTAGTCCGGCTGTTGTTACGCCGCCTGTAAATGTTAAACCCGTAAATTCCGGTGCATTGGACATCATGGCTGAATGGCCGGGTGTTACCGATAAGCCTTTGACGTAGCCTGAACCGCCGGAGCCTGAACCATAACCACCTGACGGCGCGCCTCTGCCGCCATAGTAACCGCCGCCGCCTGCGCCTTTGCCTTCCCATATGGCACTACTAATACCATTACCGCCATTCGTGCCTCTGCCGAAATCGCCGCCGGCATTCTGGGTAGCGCCTGCCATCGGTTGATTACCTTCGCTATTTCCGCCATTTATTCCGCCGCCTGCGCCGGCAACTGTGCTATGTGCACCGTAACCGCCGCCGCCGCCCGCAACGATGATGCGGGATTTTAGACCGCTGTCATTATCCCAAGCGCCGCCTACTACACGGACATCGGAAGCGCCGCCGCCGCCGCCTTCCCATAAATAACCCTGACCAGAGGCACCATTACCGCCCTTACCGCCGCCATTGTATCCGCCCGAACCGCCTTTACCGTTACCCAGATCTCCTCCGGCACCGCCTTTAGCACCGACATAGACATAAAGCGTTCCTCCTGCATTTAGGGTAATAGTCCCCGCAGAATAGCCGCCTAAACCACCGGTGTCGTAGAGGTCGCTAAAGTAGAAGCCGCCGCCCTGCGCTCCCCATGCTTCAATTTTGTAGGTGCCGGTTGCGGGAACCGTAAATGTTTGGACTGCGCCTGTATTATGACCAAAAGCATATTCAGCGCCGCCTACAACACCCCATTTGGCATAAAGCGTGGTATTACCGGTTATTTCTGTTGTGTTGTAGAACCTGCTGCCGCCTTCAGGGTTATCCACCCAGTAGCTAAAGGTGTAATTTGTTGAATCAACCGTTACAGTTCCCGCAATAGGTGTAAGCTGTTGACCCACTCCTGCCAAACCGCTTCGGGCAACGGTAGGGGCGTCAAGACCTGTAAGCGGTGAAGGTAAAATGGCTGCATCGCCTATGCCGTTGGTATCAAACGTAATTGTGTATTGTTGAGGCGACCATTGCTGGTAGATAATTGCGTTGTCGGCAAAATTCGTTCCCAACGGAGTGATGGAAACTCCTTCCGAGTCTTTCCAAGGAGTAGCGGAGACAATGTAATGCTCACGCGTGAAAACAGGTTCAAGCGGGTCGTTCTGCGTTATAGTTCCGCCCTGTACATCGTTTTCCTGAATTTGAAAGTCCTCATATTTTAAGATTATAGGATTTTCGCCGTCCTTTTTTGCATTATCTTCATCGTAAGTTATATAGATGTCAGGGGTATTGGGGTCATTGTCATCATCCCATG
>BNVA01000180.1 GCA_025997755.1 Spirochaetia bacterium
CGGTATCGGGCGGAGCCGCGATAAACAACACGGTAACCGCGGGAACGCTTTTTGTAGGCGGGACATCGTTCATAAACACATCGTCGATAACAACAAACGGCGGCAGCAGCCAGACCTACTCGGGCGCTGTAACGCTTGGCATGGCGGGAACGCTTACTGCAAACAGCGGCGGGTCAATAAGTTTAGGACCTCCTGTGGAAGGCGGCGGCTACAATATCGGCATAGCTGGAAACGGCGTATTTACAGGCAGCGTTAATAATATAGGGACGCTTTCGATAACAAACGGGACGGTAACGGCGAATAATGATCTTAACGCCGATTCGCTTGACATAGCGGCAACCGGCAAATTTACGCAAGACTCGGGTAAAAGCGTTAATTTGGCAGGCAGCATAAGTATAGGCGGCACATACACGGCCGGTATGGGCGGCACAACAAGCGTAGCAGGCGACTGGGTTATACCCGGCAGCGGCACATTCGATAATGGATCAGGCAGTGTGGTTTTTAACGGAACATCAAATATAAACGACGGTAACTCTTTCTACAATGTAACCGTCCAAGGCGGCGGCAGCGCCGTTTTCGCGGGAACAAACTCATTCAACAATTTGACAATCGAAGGCTCCGCGGTTTTTCCAAGCGGGGGAACGCAGTTTGTCGACGGGTCTTTCGCTTTGGGCGGGGCAGGAACAATGACAGCTTCGACGGGCGGAAGCAGAATGATACTTCATGTTGGTACAGGAAGCGCGTCAATTTCGTCTGGGGCATATATACGCGATGTTGAATCCGTCCTCTATCTGGGATTAGACCCCGCAGGTATAAATCACAGCAACACAAAAAACATATTTAAAGGCGGAACTTATACTTGGTCGGGCGTAACGGATAACGATTGGGATAAGGACAGCAACTGGGAAGATGGCGTTGCTCCGCCGCAGCAACCAGATACAAGCATATTGATACCTGACAGCAGACCCCACTACCCGGTAATGAACATCGCGGGAACGGCGGGAACAATCACGATAGGCGGGAGTGCAAGCCTCAATTTAGGTAACCAAACACTTAACGCAGGAAGCATAACGGTAGGCGGCACGCTCGACATAAGCGCGGGATCATTGTCGGTAACAAGCGGGGTTGCGAATAACGGACTACTGCGGATTACAGAGGGCGGCACATTCACCATAGCGGCGGCGAGTAACGGAGCATCAAGCACGGTAGAGTACTACGGCGGCGGCGGTTTATCATCATCAACGGTATGGAACGGCGGCAATTACGACAACCTGATAGTTGATACGAATTTGGACGTGAGCGGAAGCTATCTTTCGGTAGGCGGCTCGCTTTCAACAAGTGAGAATTTGACGGCGGGCGCTCTTTCTGTTACAGGCATATCCGCGCTTGGGGCAAATGTTACAACAACAGGCGGTAGTCAAAGCTACGAAGGTACGGTAACGCTTACAATCGGAGGAACGCTAACGGCGGGGACTGTCAATTTCGTCGCGGCAATAATAGGTAACGCGAATAACCTTGACGTAATCGGCGTAGGATTATTCGGCGGAACCGTCGGCATAGGAACGCTGTCCGTGGGCAGCAACGCGGTATTCGGCGGCGCTGTTACTGCGGATGTTGTAACGGTATCGGGCGGAGCCGCGATAAACAACACGGTAACCGCGGGAACGCTTTTTGTAGGCGGGACATCGTTCATAAACACATCGTCGATAACAACAAACGGAGGCAGCCAGACCTACTCGGGCGCGGTAACGCTTGGCATGGCGGGAACGCTTACTGCAAACAGCGGCGGGTCAATAAGTTTGGGACATCCTGTGGAAGGCGGCAATAACAATATCGGCATATCGGGAAACGGCGTATTTACAGGCAGCGTTAATAACATAGGGACGCTTTCGATAACAAACGGGACGGTAACGGCGAATAATGATCTTAACGCCGCTTCGCTTGACATAGCGGCAAACGGCAAATTTACGCAAGACTCTGGTAAAAGCGTTAATTTGACAGGCAGCCTAGCCGTGAACGGCGGCACCTACGCGGCGGGAGGCGGCGGAACAACAAGCGTAGGCGGAAACTGGGTAATAACAAGCGGCGGCACCTTCGATAATGGATCGGGCAGTGTGGTTTTTAACGGAACATCAAATATAAACGGCGGTAACTCTTTCTACAATGTAACCGTCCAAGGCGGAGGCAGCGCCGTTTTCGCGGGAACAAACTCATTCAACAATTTGACAATCGAAGGCTCCGCGGTTTTTCCAAGCGGGGGAATGCAGTTTGTCGACGGGTCTTTCGCTTTGACCGGCGGAACAATGGCAGCTTCGACGGGCGGAAGCAGAATGATGCTTGATGTGGCGGTAGGAAGCGCGTCAATTTCGCCTGGAGCATATATACGCGATGTTGAATCCGTCCTCTATCTGGGACTAGACCCCGCAGGCATAAATCACGGCAACACAAAAAATATATTTAAAGGCGGAACTTACACTTGGTCGGGCGTAACGGATAACGATTGGGATAAGGACAGCAACTGGGAAGATGGCGTTGCTCCGCCGCAGCAACCAGATACAAGCATATTGATACCTGACAGCAGACCCCGCTACCCGGTAATGAACATCGCGGGAACGGCGGGAACAATCACGATAGGCGGGAGCGCAAGCCTCAATTTGGGCAGCCGAACACTAGCCGCAGGAAGCATAACGGTAGGCGGCACGCTCGACATAAGCGCGGGAACATTGTC
>BNVA01000181.1 GCA_025997755.1 Spirochaetia bacterium
AAATTTTTGCACCATAGGAATTGAAGGTTTAGCAAAAATTAAATCTATAGTTTTTTTAAAATTGTTTGCTTTTGTTCACAGAATATTTCCACGTACAATGGGCTTTCTTTTTGGTCTTTGCAGTATTATTTCGTTTTTTAACAAGGATGTCCGTAGACAACAGTATGAAATAAAAATTGACGGTGAAGACTACAGCGGAAGATACGCGAATATTTTTATAGCCAACGGGCGTTATCATGCAGATAAATATGTAGCCGCACCTAAGGCAATGCCAAATGACGGCTATTTGGATGTTGTTTTTTTAAAAAGCTGCTCAATAATAAAATTATTCAAAATGTGGCATTTATACCAAATAGGCAGGTGCCATTTAAAGCCGGATTTTTTTACAACGATAACTGCAAGAAAAATTTATATTAGATCGCATAATAATCCTATCCATATATGTTTTGACGGTGAATATTTTAAAGACTCTTCTTTACAAATAGAAATTATCCGTAATGGCCTGCAAATTGTGGTTCCATCCGAGATGATGTATTCGGAGGGTCTCGAATAAAATGAAACATATCCATAAAGAGGATAATTTTTTTAGGATTGCATATTTTTTAAATTTACTAAGTATAATTTTATATTGGCTGATTCGTATGAGTGGATTGTTAAAAATAATACATGAGTCCGCCACTCCGTTTGTCTATCAATATCATGCCGGAATAATAACATTAGTCTGCGTTTGTGTTGCTGTTGCACAGTCGATAGTTTTTGGTCTTGTAAAAAATATAAATCTCCACGCTTTTTTGATTCCGACTATCAATATGATCGGATACATAATGGGGGTTATTTTAGCAAGGGAAGAAATAACTTATTTTTTTTATGTGTATATTGTGTGCTGTATTATAGGAACTATGTTTAATAATTGGCGCTATTTACTAGGTCATATTATTTTTATAAATGTTATTGTTTTAATTATTTTATCTAAAGGTATTCCTATAAACGGAATATCCAGAACGCCGCAGGAAACGTTTGTAAGCTGGGCACTGGCATTTTCCGGATCGGTATCTTTGCTTTTTATTGCGCAATATTCAACAGATAAAAGCAAAAGATCCGTTAGGGCGGAGGACTCTTTCAAAACACTTATGAAGTCAACGCCTGAACTTACAGTTTTATTAGACAATAAAATGCGTATAACTTATATAAGTAAAATTCTTTCAAATTTACTTCATATCGAAATACCGGAATATACGCGGGGCAGACCGGTAATAGATATTTTTCCCTGCGAAAACAAGGCGCTTATAAGCGAAATTCTTATAAGCGGTAGTACTTATGAAGCAACAAAAGAAATTACGTTTTACGGAAACAAAGGGTTCTATAAAATTTTTGCGGACAAACTGTCCGGCAGTACCGAAGGTTTTTTTATAAACATTGCTGATGTAACGCTTATAATGACGGCAAAAATAGAAGCCGAACGCGCAGCAAAAGCTAAAAGCAGCTTTCTTGCAAAAATGTCTCACGAAATTCGTACGCCGATGAATGCCATATCCGGTATGTCGGAATTGATACTGCGGGAAGATATTGCCCCGCAAATTCATGAGTATGCCTCCGGCGTAAAACAGGCAAGTTTAAATTTGCTGTCAATAATCAATGATGTACTTGACTTTTCAAAAATTGATTCCGGAAATATGGAGATTGTTTCCCAGCCTTATATTTTTGCTTCGCTGGTTAATGATGTTATAAACATTATTAGAATGAGGCTGATGGAAAAATCGGTCTTATTTCTTGTAAATATTGACAGTTGTCTTCCGAATAAACTTGTAGGGGATATTATCAGAATTAGGCAGATAATGATAAACGTTTTGAGCAATGCGGTAAAATATACGGAAAAAGGTTTTATTTACTTTGACATTGAAGGTAAAACAATAAACGAAAAAACGCTTATGCTTAATATAAAAACCACCGATTCGGGACGCGGCATAAGAGAAGATGAAATTGGAAAAGTATTCGGCGAATTTACTCAAGTAGATGTTGAATCTAACCGCGGGATTGAGGGTACAGGTCTTGGACTGGCAATTACGCGAAACCTATGTAAAGCTATGGGCGGCGATATAACCGTAACAAGTGAATATGGAAAAGGCAGCACGTTCACCGTCACCATTCCGCAAATTGTTTCGATCCCATCCATATCCGGCATCATGTGATCCATAAAGATAATATCAAATTTTTCGGCAGCAGCCATATCAATTGATTGTTGTCCGCTTAACGCAAGTTTAATATTCATGCGGTATGGCGACATAAGCCCTTTTGCAACCATAAGATTTGTGCTTATATCATCCACAATAAGAATGTTCGCTTCCGGTGCTATAAATTTAAACAGCTCTTTATCATTTTCGTAAAAAAAAGAAATTACATCCTCATTGTTTAAGATTTGAGCCATAGATATGGAATGAACAGGCATAGGCAGAGTCTTTACCGTTCTTTTTGAAAATGTTCCGTGCTCCGATAATACAACTAGTGTCGTATTAAGGTTTTGTTTTCTAAAAAGTTTTTCTACGCTTTCCATAAATATTGATGCAACAAGGGCATAATCATATTGAGCGCCGTCATTATACTCAGACGCTTGGGTGATTGTTTCTGTAAATGACGAATAACTGTTTGTAATTTTATGAGGAACATTAAGATTTAAAAGCGTACGTTTTATAGACTGTGCGTAT
>BNVA01000182.1 GCA_025997755.1 Spirochaetia bacterium
TCCGAGGAAGATTCCGCTAATTTGCGTATCTCGTCGGCAACCACCGCAAAGCCTTTCCCGGATTCTCCGGCGTGGGCAGCCTCAATGGCGGCATTCATGGACAGTAGGTTGGTCTGACTGGCTATGTTATTTATAACCGAGTTGATTTCCAAAAGCCCTTCGGATTCCCGTGCAATTTCCTGAATATCGGCGGATACCTTTTGCAAATCGCTGCGCCCGGCATCCGCAGATTCCGCCAGTGAGTTGACGTTTTCCGTGTTCCTAACCAGAGTTTCCGCCACCTGCCGGATGTTCGCCAGCATCTCGTCAATAGCAGACGACGACAGGGATACGCTTTCGGACTGTGCCTGAATATGTTCATTGAGTTTGTCGATACTCTCCATGATCCGTTCCATGCTGCCTCTGGTTTGACTTACTCCCGTGGATTGGCTTGCCGCCCGCCCGCCCATGCTTTGAATATTTGCGGTAATTTCGTTGATCGCCGCTGCGGTTTCCACCATGTTGGATGCCAGTTCCGAACCCGTATCGGATAGGGAGTCGGCTTTATCCCTGATTACCGTGAGCAATTCCTTTATCTTCCCAAAGGTCATGTTGAAGAATCCCGCCAGCTCCCCGAATTCATCTCCGCTGTGAATCGCAAGCTGCCGTGTCAAATCCCAATCGGCGGAAATTTCTTTTAACACCTCCATGGTATACTTGAGCGGTTTTAGAGCGCCCGCGATAAAAAAATTAAATATCACGAATATCAGTAGGACTACCACCAGCATGGCGGCAAAAACCAAGGTCATTGAAGATTGTAAATACATAGCCGTAGTAATCGGAGCAAAGGCGGTAATATACCAGTCAAGCAGAGGAATCTTGCCTATGGCGATCTCATTTTTTCCCATAGAGATAGTGCTAACATCCGTCCCCTGTAGTTCTTTTATGTCGTCAAGGATCAGCGCTCCCTCAGACTCAAGGTGAGATCCAAGCTGTACCTTATCGATAACCAGGTTGCTGTCCCGCGCGCCGGTTATTTCCAGAGCGGCGTTGAACAGGTATAGGCTTACCTCTGGGGCAAGGTCTGCATAGATCGAATCAATGAAATCCCCGATTTCTATCCCCGTTCCCACGATTCCTATAGATCTCCCCTGCCAGCGCACCGGCACATTGACCCACAGAACGGTTTTTTGCAGGGAGCGTTCATAGTCAACATAAAACTCGTAGTCGGATGTCATATTCAGGGTCGGCAAGTACCATACGGATTCCGGCTCATTGGGATCCAGCACATACTGGGCAGTATCGCCAAGGTAATACTTTTTATCCCTGTCGTTGATCCAAAAAATATTGCCGCTGCCAAATGCTCTGCGGTAGCTTGCAAGTTCCTCAAGCGCCATCGCTTCCAGTGCCGGATTGTAGGGATCAAGGAAAAAACGGCTTATCAAAGGGGAATCCGCCATTTTAATGGCTATTGCCAAGTCATTATCAATTGATGCCTCAAGGCTCAGGCGTTTGGTTTCCAGAAGCCGTGTGAGTTCCTGATCCACATTGGATCTGACGATCTGCCCCATGGCAAGAAAGAACGATGCGATAATGCCGCCGGATATAAGCAGGAAAAGCACGACGGAAAATATAAGAAGACGCCGTTTTATAGTTACTCTACGAGTTTGTAGTTCCATTTTCACCACCTTTACGGTGCCGGGCACCTTTTTTAGCATATAGCGCTTGGGGCGCATTGTTCAATACTTCGCGCAGCAGCACTAGACTGTAACCATAAAAAAAAGCTAAAGTGAATTCTGCATACTCCGATATAAAAGTATAGCTTTAAAGAAGCCCGGATGTATTAAAGAACCGAGAGGGGACGAGCCTTTAATTTTAGAGGAGTGAATTTGTATGATAATAAATCATAATTTAAGTGCGATGTTTGCAGACAGATCGTTAAAAGTTACACAGAACGAGCTTAACAAAAATAGTGAGCGGCTTTCAAGCGGACTCCGCATTAACCGTGCCGGAGATGACGCATCGGGACTGGCAGTGTCGGAAAAACTGCGCAGTCAAATACGCGGGTTAAATCAGGCATCTACAAATGCGCATAACGGTATATCATTTATACAAACAACCGAAGGTTACCTGCAGGAAACACAGGATATTATACAGCGTATGAGAGAGCTGGCAGTTCAATCCGCCAACGGCATATACACTGCCGAAGACAGAATGCAGATACCGGTTGAAGTTTCTTCATTGATTGATGAAGTAGACAGGATTGCGTCTCACGCTCAGTTTAACGGTATGGCTATGCTTACGGGGCGCTTTGCACGCGATTTGGGCGAGAACACCGTTACGGCGTCAATGTGGTTCCACATAGGCGCGAATATAGATCAGCGTGAACAGGTATATATCGGCACTATGACGACTACAGCGCTTGGTTTACGCGATCTTAGTACCAGCACGATAATGACGATTGAAACACCCGATGAGGCAAACCGAGCAATCGGCACTTTGGACGAGGCGCTTAAAATTATAAGCAAGCAAAGGGCAGACCTAGGCGCGTATCAAAACCGGCTTGAACACGCGATTCGCGGCATAGACATAGGCGCGGAAAATATGCAGGCTGCCGAGTCCAGAATACGTGACGCTGATATGGCAAGCGAGATGGTTGTTTATACAAAGAACCAGACTCTAACCCAGAGCGGCACCGCTATGCTGG
>BNVA01000183.1 GCA_025997755.1 Spirochaetia bacterium
CCGGCAATGTGGAGGTCAAAGGCGTGGGCAATGCCACCGCCGTTTCCCATTTAGTCTTTACGATCTCCAACCTCCACTTCAACAGCAGCGGCGTGGTAAACTTTGTGCTCTACATTGATGACAAGGAGCTGAATTCGATACCCCTGTATATCAGGAAGGGGTAGGACTGTCGTGGGTAAAAAACATCAAAATTTGGACATGTTCTGATAACGTGGGTAAAAAATGCCAAATTTTGGACATGAGTTGACAACGTGTCCAAATTATGACAAAATTTGGACATGAGAGAAATTCATACAGAAGTACCCTTGCTTCCCCTGGATTTACGCTATATTGAAACATTGGCCGTTTTACGGAAAGAGGCTCAGACCCGTGCAGCCCTGGCGGAATTAAAGGGTTTTGCCCCAAACATCCCGAATCAGAACATTCTCATAAACGCCATCGCCATGCAGGAGGCGCAGGAAAGCTCCGCCATAGAAAATATTGTTACCACCCGTGATAAATTGTATCAGTCATTAACGGTACGGGACAAGGCAATGGATTCGGCAACCAAGGAAGTGATAAATTACCGGGAGGCAATCTATAAGGGCTATGGATTTATTCAAAAAAGACATTTGCTTAGTGTCAGCGATATCGTCAAAATTCAGGAGGCCATCGCCGAAAATAATGCGGGCATCAGAAAACTTCCGGGAACTTCATTGGTAAATGACGCCACCAATGAAGTAGTTTATACGCCGCCCCAGGATTATGATGAAATATGTTATCTGCTTGATAATTTCTGTGAATACTTAAACGATAAGGAAGACAGTCTGTGGAAAATGGCGGTTTTGCATTACCAGTTTGAAACCATCCATCCCTTTTATGACGGAAACGGGCGGACCGGCAGGATCATCAATATTTTATACCTGCTCTTAAAAAATCATCTTGATACACCTGTTCTTTATTTAAGCTCCTATATCATACGGAACAAGGCAAAGTATTATAAATTATTACAGGAAGTACGAAAGCGCGGCGCCTGGGAAAATTGGATACTGTATATTCTTGACGGCATAGAAGAAACATCGAAACACACCTTAAAGAAAATCAAATTGATTAAGGAATCGCTGGAAACAACCCTGGAAAAAGTAAGAATAGATATGCCCAAAATATATTCCAAAGAACTGGTAGAGATAATATACGAAAACCCTTACTCAAAAATTGAATTTCTGGTGAACAAATTACATATAAACCGTAAGACGGCCTCCAAATATTTAAAGGAATTGGAAGATGCAAAAATACTTTTTCCCTTACAGGCGGGGAAGGAACGGTTGTATATTAATAACGAATTAATGGAAATATTAAAAAAATAATCATATGACATTAATCGGAGGGGAAAATGCTGAAAAATATCAGGATGATTGTAACTGATCTTGACAGAAGCCTGTTGAAAAATGACAAGACGATTTCAGAATATACTAGGCAGCCGGAAATTTCTAGCGCAAAAATGATATAATGCGATAGGAGAAAAGAATGGGGTATAAGCGGATGACATTTGTAGAACGGATGGATATGTACAGGCTGCTGTATGTTGAAAAGCAGACCAAATCAAAAACAGCGACTTTGTTGGGCCGCAAACCGTCAACCATAAGCCGGGAATTAGAAAAGGGTATGGATAAGGGAATGTATAATCCCTTCTTGGCCGAAATGGAACACCTGAAGGCCCGGAAACAGCAAATTCCAAAACTAAAAATAGATGACGAAGTGTGGAACCTCATAAAACCGCAATTGGAAAGGCGCTGGTCTCCCGAGGAGATTGCAAAATGGCTGGAAGCGGACTATCCTGAGCATACTATGAGCGGTAAAACAATATATAATTATGTGCAGTTCCACATGAAGGGGGAATTGAAAAAGCTGGCCCTTGAAGATTTGAGGCAGCGGGGGAAACCGCGGAAGAGCGGGAATACGGCGGAAAAGCGGAGAAAGATACCCGGAATGACCCTTATAGACACCCGGCCGGCAGAAATAAACGCACGGACGGTAGCCGGACATTGGGAAGGGGATCTCATCATTGGCACGGACCATAAATCGGCCATATGTGTTACGGTGGAGCGGAAGACCCGGTTTATACAGCTTGATTTACTAAGGCAATATGATGCACAGACGGTACGAAAAACCATAGAAAAACGGTTTAAGAAACTGGAACCGGAATTACGAAAATCGCTGACCGTGGACCAGGGACACGAAAACAGCGAACACCGGACCTTGACAGAAAACCTGGGAATTGCTGTTTACTTTTGTCACCCGCATTCGCCCTGGGAAAAGGCTACGTGTGAAAACACCAATTATTTAATTCGGGATATGTTATACCCCATTGACGATTTCAGGGAATTAACCCAGCGGGACGTTTCGCTCATTGCAAAAAAACTAAACGAACGTCCGCGGCAGACACTTGACTTTAAAACGCCTGAAGAGGTATTCTCTCAATTGCGCTAGAAATTTCCGGGTGCCTGATATAAAAAATTGATAGTAATGTAAGATATTATTATAGAGACCATTTAAACGACATTCCTAATGCAGATAATTGTGTTACAGCATTAAGAGAAACTTTTGTGGAAAGTGAATAGAAATTAATAATAAAACAAAAAAACTGCACATAGCGTATGTTATGTGCAGTTCTGGCGTACCCCATTATTTTCTATATCC
>BNVA01000184.1 GCA_025997755.1 Spirochaetia bacterium
ATAATCTGATGGTTTGGTGTCTATCGGTTTGAAATCGGTATTTTCTTCCTCATAATTTGGCGCGTCGGCTCTACAGGTTACGAATACCAGTGATAGACCTGTGAACAGGGCTATTCCGGCTATAAAGCACGCTATACGCTGCTTTTTGCTAATTTTCGAGAGGGCGCTATAACCCCCCCCCCCCCGCATTTTTTAATACTCATAAATTGCTCCTTTAAAATAAAAAAATATTGTTATGAAAATATACAACATTACCGGATAAAAGGGAAGAGAAATTTTTTCTTAGGCGCGACAAACAGCTTGACATTATTTTAGCGGTTTTATAAAGTATACTAGCATATATCATAAAGATGCGATTAGTTGTACTTGGGAGGGGAAAACTGAATCGAACAATCCTTTTGTGCGCGGCGCTGTTATTTTGCGTTTGCGCCGGTCAACCACTTTTTTCACAATCTGAACCGGACAACGCCGTAGGCGTTGATGGAACTGCGGACATCGAGGCTTCCGGCGAGAACGCCGTCGATTTTCGTGAAGGCGAGCGTCTTCTCTTATTGACGGACGAAGGCGCCGCCGGAGTTGCTCAAACCGGATCGTCTGTATTTGCAATGCTTCGTGCCGTTTTGTTTTTGGCTCTTATGGCCGCAGCAATTTACGGAATTGTCTACTGGATGAAGCGTAAAAAACAGTCAGGCGGATTGGAAGACCCCTTCTTAAAAGTTCTTGCAAAAACACCAATCACCGCAAAAACAGCCGCCGCAGTGCTTTCCGTAGGCAATAAGGCATGGCTTGTGGGACTGGGGGATGCGGGCGTAAATCTTATCGCGGAATTAAACGATCAGGAAACCATAGATGCCATGCGCTTGGAATCGTCGAAACAAACGGCTGCATCGTATAACGGAAAGATTTTTAATTTCCGCGACCTTTTGTCAAAGTTAGGCGGCGTTAAAAAAACTTCGCCCGAAATAAATAGTATTCAAACAGATTTATTGAAACAACAAAGAGAGAGGCTGAAGGGTTTGTGAGTAAGTAGTGATTAGGGAGGGGAAATTGCGATTACGAATTATAGTTTTGTTAATAGTCTTGCTAACGCCGTTTAGGGTGAGTAGTCAGGCTCTGCCCGCACCTGCCGTTCCTTTTCCGGCGTTGGCGAATCAGGGAACTATGGCGCTCCCTGCCCCCGTGCAATCGCCGGTTATCCCGTTTGTAGACCTTACCGTACGGAATCCCGAAACAGGACGCGAAGTCGCGTTCTCCGTTCAGCTTCTATTACTGCTTACAGTTCTAACTCTTGCCCCCAGTATCATTATATTGATGACAAGTTTTTTGCGTATATCAATAGTGTTGGATTTTATAAAACGCGCTTTGTCTTTACAACAAGTACCGCCTAATCAAGTTATATTGGGCATATCACTTTTTTTAACTGTTTTTGTAATGTGGCCTACACTTGATACAATTTATAATAATGCTCTGCGTCCGCTCTCCGACGGTAATATAACTGTGCAGGAAGCGTACCGCGAGGCGGAAACTCCTCTGCGTCTTTTTATGTTCAACCAAATGCGTACAAAACCGGACAACATACGCCTGTTTATGTCGATGCGAGGATTGGAAAGACCGGAAAGTCTTGCCGATGTACCTACCTATGTTTTGATTCCGGCGTTTATTTTGAACGAGCTTACAGTTGCGTTTAAGATAGGCATTTTGCTTTTTATTCCGTTCATCGTGATCGATATGGTTGTAGCAAGCGCCTTAATGTCTATGGGCATGATTATGCTGCCGCCTGTTATGATCTCGATGCCGTTTAAATTGATTTTGTTTGTTTTAGTTGATGGTTGGGGTTTGTTGACCGATCAAATTGTGAAATCGTTTGTTTAAGTGAATGGGTAGTGATAGGGAGGGGAAAATGAGTATAGGTGATATGTTGGAGTTATTACGCGGCGCCGTATTTCAAGTGATAATACTTGCGTCTCCGATACTGTTTACGGCGTTAATTGTCGGATTGATAATAGCGATCCTGCAGGCGACAACATCAATACAGGAACAAACATTAACATTTGTACCGAAAGTGCTGGCGATACTTACTGTGCTTGCGGCGTTAGGCGGTTGGATGTTTACGATGCTGGGAAATTATACAACAAACTTATTTAGAATGATTCCGTCGATGGCGGGGTAGATAGTGAGTAAAGAAGAAAGAAAAGAGAATAGAGTAAAATAAAAACGTATGTTAGACGAAATTTTAGCAAAGGCTCCGGTGTTTTTGTTGATCGCTGTGAGGGCGCTTGCGATGATCGAGGTTGCTCCCATGCTGTCCTCCGATGCTATTCCTCAGGTTGCGAAAATTTCGTTGGCGGGTTTTGCGGCATTTTGTGCGTTTCCTGCAGTTTCGGCACAGGGTGATTGGGCGGCGCTTCCATTTATCGACTACGGTCCGTTTAGTTTGGGCTTTGCATTTTTGATCATTGGTGAAGGTATCATCGGTTTGATAATAGGTTTTTTTATGACGATAATTTTTGCCGCGTTCTCAAGCGCGGGACAATTTTTTTCTCTGCAAATGGGTTTCGGAGCATCGGAAACATTCGATCCATTGGCGCAGATAGAAAATC
>BNVA01000185.1 GCA_025997755.1 Spirochaetia bacterium
CGCTATCGCGCTAGCCGCCTGCATCATCTGCAATGCCGGCGCGGCTTATGCCGCCGACGCAATGGGTACCCGTGATTTTTATGATGCCGTGCGTAAAATGGGTTTTGGTGAAAAAACAGGCTCAGGCTTTCCGGGAGAGACTTCCGGCTTTCTGCGCGCCCCGGAGCGCTGGTCGGAACGGACAAAACCGACACTGGCTATGGGTCAGGAAATAGCGGTCTCGGCATTGCAGATGATGCAGGCGGCTAGCGCGATAGCGAACGAAGGGGTAATGGTTACGCCGCGTATTGTCTTGCGCATAACGGACAGCGAGGGAAAATCAAAGGAAGAACTAAAACACCCGGAGCCGCGCAGGGTATTTAAGCCGGAAACGGCATTGCAGGAAAGTATGATGATAGATCTAGCGTTCACCCTGCCATGTGTGCCTAAACAATTTATTACGGTACGCTCACCCAGATTCGTAGTTCTCTCATACCTGCCGTTACATAAAAAAAAAGTATCGGGTCTTATTGCGATAGAATCCAAAATAGATGCGATTGAAAAAACTTTAAAAACTGAACCGGGCTCATAAGCCCAGATCGCCGGTCTGTTCATACGCAGATTTTCGCCGGATTCTTTAAACAGGTTAGGATCAAAGCCGGGTTTTACCGCCTGTCCCAGAATATCGCCTGTTCTGGGCGCCATAGCCATAAGCATAACCGACTCCGCCTCATTCTCCTTCAAAACCTTTTCCGCAATTTCTTCGAGTATGTATTGAATGTTGTTGTCGATTGTAAGAACAACATTATTGCCCTGAATTCCGCCCTGTTTATCCCCTGGCTTTGCACGCAGTTCCTCGTCAAACGCATATTCAATGCCCGCAAGCCCTGAATTATCGTCGCCCGCAAAACCTATGATCTGCGCCGCCAGTTCCTGCTCAGGATAGATACGCCCCATTACAGGTTCAATGTTTATGCCTACAAGGAGTCCGTCATCAATTTTATTTTTGATTTCACGAACCATAGCCTGATCAACTTGTTTTTTTAAATAAATAAAATCAGAGCCGGAAAGCTCTATCTTTTCTTTTATCTCGGTTTCACTCATAGCAAGGAGCGGAGAAAGAATGGCAGCCTCGCTGTCAATATCGTTGATTCCCGGACGCCATACGCTGATATTTCCAAGCCTTGTTTGAATAGCCAGAATTCTGCCGTTTCTGTCGAGTATATGTCCCCTGTCCGCCGTTATACGTGTATTAGCGGAAACGGTAGGCACGGGTCCCAGCATTATGATCGCGTAGTTTATAAGGATTACAAGCGCTGAAATTCCCAGGACGCTTATCACTATGATAAAACGTAACTTTAAAAGGGGACCGCCCTTTTCTTTTTTCCCTTTTTCTTCAATGCCGCCAAGATATTCCAAGTTATCTATCATCTTATTCCCATGACCTTGCCTACTATACTGTCTTCCGCCACCGGACCATAAGAGCGCGAATCAAACGATTCTACCTGATTGTCGCCTACAGCCATAAAACGTCCGTCTTCCAAACGTTCCGTGCAGCGTTTTACCGCCAGATCGCCGAACGGCGTCCAAAAAACAACAACATCTCCTTCTTTAGGCGCCGCCCATCGTAAAAAGTAGCCTTGTGAAGCGGGCGGCTTAAATCCGTAGGAAAGCCTGTTTACAATGAGAACACGTCCGTCTTCTATAGCGGGGAGCATCGATCTGCCCTCCGTTATGATAAAATCAAAAAAAAACAATTTCATAATAAACGCCGCCGTCAAAGCCGCCAAAATCACGGTGCCGACATTGAAACGCTGCTTCAAGATTAGAGAAGTATAAACACAAAAACTATTTATGTCGATAAACAAACCATGGTTACTAATAATTACAGAGATGTTTCAAGCAGCGTATTAAAATCGCAGCATATTCAGCGGAGAAATGGTAGTTTGGTTGTACAGGGCGTTCCTGCCATAAAAGGCATAGAAAGTATAAAGCAGAATCCCGTAAGGCGAAAAAGACCCGCGCCGCTAAAACTGCCGGAAATTAGACGCAGCGAGCCGGAACTGGAAGAGTCCGTTAAAAAACCGTTTTCGGTAGTCAAAAATATAAAATTTTCACCGAATATTTTGCTCATGATTTTTTGTCTGCTGGTTGTAGCTTTCTTTTCGTACTACGCCTTGTTGTGGAAGGATGAGAAGATCGATATAAAACCAAATATCGATGCGCAGATTCGTAAACGGATGTTGGAGTATGCGGCCGGCAATAGTCTTGCGATTAAACTGCCTTCGGAAACACCGCCCGGCAACGCGGAAACTTTTTCATGGCTTAATTACACGATCAAAAAGGGCGATTCGGTTTCAAAAATTGCCGCCGATCATTCCCTGTCAATGGACGCGGTAATAGCGTCTAACAATATGACCAATGCAAGAAACTTAAGGGAAGGTGAAATTATCCGCATACCAAATATGGACGGAATACCATACACCGTAAAAAAAGGCGTAGTACGAAAAGAAAGCTACAACCAGCAGACAAAAAATCATGAGCAAAATATTCGGTGAAAATTTTATATTTTTGACTA
>BNVA01000186.1 GCA_025997755.1 Spirochaetia bacterium
CGGCGGGACTATCAGCGGCAATGAAGCCACCATCGGCGGCGGGGTTTATTTCACCGGCAGCGGGAGCTTTACCATGAGCGGCGGGAACATCAGCGGGAATGAAACCGCCGGCAGCGGCGGCGGGGTGCATGTCGCCTCCAGCGGGAGCTTTACCATGAGCGGCGGAACCATCAGCGGTAATGAAGCTACCGGCAACGGCGGCGGGGTGTTTGTCTCCGGCAGCGGGAACTTTACCATGAGCGGTGGGAATATCAGCGGCAATACCGCTACCAGCGGCACCGGCGGCGGCGGGGTATATTTCGTTAGCAGCGGAAACTTCACCATGAGCGGCGGGAACATCAGCGATAATGAAGCCGGCGGCGGCGGCGGGGTGTCTGTTCAGAGCGGGAGCTTTACCATGAGCGGCGGGACCATCAGCGGCAATAAAGCCACCAGCGGCGGTGGTGGCGGGGTGTATGTCATCACCAGCGGGGCCTTCACCAAGACCGGCAACAGCAGTATCACCGGCAATACGGCGTCCGGCTTCATTATCGCTGATGTTCCCGCCGCTCATGGTGAAGTTTCCGCTGCTAACGAAATATACCCCGCCCCCGCCGTTGATGTTGGCATCATTGCCGCTGATAGTCCCGCCGCTCATGGTAATGGTTCCGCTGTTGACATACACCCCACCGGCGCTGTCGGCTTTATTGCCGCTGATGGTTCCGCCGCTCATGGTAAAGCTCCCGCCGGTGACATACACCCCGCCGCTGCTATTGCCGGCTTCATTGTTGCTGATTTCCCCGCCGATCATGAAGAATTTCCCGCCACTGCTGACACTCACCCCGCCGCCGGCGAGGCTGCTCTTATTGCCGCTGATCGTCCCGCTGCGGAGATAAAAGTCGCCGCCGTTCACTTCTACCACCGAGGCGTTATTACCAGTCCTCCCCTGAAGGGTGGGTCCCCGGAGGGTGAGCTTCGCCCCGGCGCTTATAGTAAACAGCGCGCCGGTATAGCCGTTGATGCGCACAATATCGGTGGCAGTCCCCCGCAGGGAAATGTTCACGCCGGATGCCAGGATAATGTCTGCCGCAGGAAAGTCGTGGTTAAGGCCGCCGGGCAGCTTTATCACATAGTTACCGGAGGCGCCTTTGATACTGTTGAGGTAGTCATACAGCGTCTGAACACCGGGGTCAATGGTTTTAACGGTTGGGGTTACGCCAACGCCAAAGTCCGACACGTCTTCGCTCACCCATTTGGCGTAGAGGATGATGTTGGCGCTTACGGGAGCAGCGAAGTTCCAGAGAGAGCCGAAGCCGCTATCCGTATACCAGCCCTCCACGTCCTCGCCGGGCTTTCCGGACGGGCGTTCAGGGTAGCTCACGGTACTGCCGTGGTTCACGGTTTGCGACAGTATGCTGCCGCCGCCCTGGGTGTTAAAGCTGACGGTATAGGTGTTGATCGTCCACTTCGCCCAGAGGATAATGCTGCCGGTTACGGTGTCGCTGCCGAAGTTCCACTGGTTGATACAGCCTGATTCCTTATACCAGCCGCCAAAGGTCCAGCCCGCCTCGGTAAGATCGCCGGGATTCGTAACATGGCCGCCGTGGTTCACGGTTTGCGAGTCCTTCGCCGCGCCATAGCCCTGGTTGTCAAAGCTAACGGTGTGGAGGAGCGCGGCGTCCCATTTCGCGTAGAGGATGGTGTCGGCGCTTACGGTGTCGCCGGCAAAGTTCCACGGGGTGGTACAGCCTGATTCCTTATACCAGCCGCCGAAAGTCCAGCCCGTCTCTGCGGGGGCAGGTATCGGCTCGGTAACAAGGCCGCCGTGGTATACAAATGCCTGCGCCGGAGCCGTTCCGTGGCCCTGAGTGTCAAAGCTAACGGTATAGAGCGTGGCGTTCCATTTCGCGTAGATGACCGTGTCTCCGGTTATGACATGACCGTCAAAGTCCCAGGGGGTACTACCGGCGCTGTCTCGGTGCCAGCCCTGAAAGGTATTTCCATAATAATAATCGGTAAGATCGCCGGGATCGCTTATGGTGCTGAAAAGGGCAGCCTTAGCCTTAGCTGGTGTTGTACCGAGGCCCTGGTTGTCAAAGGTAACGGTGTATTCAGGGCAGCGGACGATAAAAGTATACGGGGCAAAGTCCCGGCCGTCGGCCCCGATGAACAGGGTCAGGCTCACTTCGTCATGCAGGGCTGCGTTATTTATGGTAACCAGGGCCTCATACTGGTTGGTTTGTATTACATTGCAGTCTATGGGGGCGTACAGGTTCAGTTTTAGGGGAATATTCCGGATATTATACAGCTTCAGGGCGATAACGGAAGGGCCGGGGGCAACGTCAACAAGACCTGGCGCCCTGACCAGCGAACCGGAGCGGCCTTCCAGGCCCACCACGGAAACGACAGCCATATGGTCAAGGAGAAAAACAGCCGGGGAAAAGTCAGGGGACTCGACAGACATTTTGCAGCCTGAGAGAATCAGTCCTGACAGAATCAGGGCTATAAGGGCTATCGCCCCGATTGCCCCTTTCGCAAGCAGGGCCGGGCGGCTAGCGGGGAAACGCATAGCCT
>BNVA01000187.1 GCA_025997755.1 Spirochaetia bacterium
TCGAAACCGACCCGATATGAACAATACTGTTAAAAACATTGGGAACAACAAAACCTTTCGGACGCCCACCGAATATAACGGTGGCAAGGTTTTCCATTAAAAATGACGCACCTATTGCGCTTATCATTATAGAGATTTTTGGTGACGAGCGCAGCGGTTTGTAGGCTACACGTTCGAGTCCTATGCCGAATATACCGGTCAAGCCGAACGCCACAATAAAGCCAGCCCACCACGGCATAAAAAAAACAGTGGTGCAGTAAAAAGCAATGTATCCGCCCAGCATAAAGACATCGCCATGCGCAAAATTTATCAAGCGCAGTATGCCATAGACCATTGTGTAGCCTATGGCAATTAACGCATACAAACTGCCCAAAGAGAGGGCGTTTGTAATATCCTGTAAAAATATCGCAACAGTCACTTATGGATTAACTATTGTTTTGAAAATAAATTTTCCGCCGTTCACCGTTTTTATAAACGCCGATTTTGTGGCATCGCCGTTTTTGTCCAAAGTAACAATACCCGCCGCACCTTCAAAGCCTATTGTTTGTGCAAGCTCATCGCGTATTTTTTGCGGATTGGTTGAGTTTGCCCGTTTAATAGCGTCGAGTGCAAGACGATAGCCGTCGAAGCCCAGCGCGGTAACCGCCGCAGGTTCTTTGTTGTACTGTTTGCGGTATTCGTCTACAAAAATTTTCGCAATGCCGTCTGTTGCGCCGGCTGCATCAAAGAATGTGGAGAAAGTCGTGCCTTCTACGCGATCCTGTCCAACATCAATAAATTCGTTTGTTTCATAGGTATCGCCGCCAAGAAACGGAGTTTTAATTCCCAAATCGCGGGCTGCCCTGATTACAAGCGCGGATTCCGTAAAGTTGCCCGGAGCAAAAATTACATCGGGATTTAAGTTTTTAATCTGAGTTACCTGCGCCGAAAAATCCTGATCGCCTGTGTTGTAGTTGATCGTGGTAAGGATAGCTTTAGGATTGCCCGTTAAACGAAGAAATTCATCGCTGTAAAATTTGGCAAGACCAACGGAATAGTCGTTTGAGATTTCCTGAACTATAACCGTAGTTTTTGCTTTTAAATCGCTAAAGGCATATTTTGCCATGACGGTACCCTGAAACGGATCGATGAAGCATACACGGAAATAAAAGTCATTACCTGCCGTTACAAGTGGGTTTGTACAGGAAAGCCCTATTACCGGGATTTTTCTGTCTTGAGCTATAGCGCCGCCCGCTATTGAAAGCGACGAACCCCATGAGCCTAGAATAACATTAACCTTGTCGCGGGTTATAAGACGCTCGACAGCGGTTGCAGCTTCAACCTTGTCCGACTTGTTGTCGGCAATCACCAGTTCGACCTTGTAGGTCTTGCCGTCCACCTCGACAGTGGGGGTAAGCTGATTGGCAAGCCTTATGCCCTCAAGCTCAATAGCGCCGCCTCCGGCATTAGCGCCGGTTAAAGGCTCAAATACGCCGATTTTTATTACATCGCCTGATGCTCCTTTCTTTGTACACCCCGCAAAGCCGCATACAAGCGCCGCAGAAAGAGCCAGAATAAACAGTTTCTTTGTGATTTTCATTCTTTCCTCCTTGAATTTGAAAAACTGTAGTTCTAAAAATTATCCGCCATTTAGCCGGATTGTTCAAGGGTATAAAAACCGTGTACAATTTTAAATTGTGAACCGCTTGCGTATGAATGTATTTAAACTATTACTTGTCTTTACTCTTGTCTCCTGCGCTCATAACACCGGTATTGTTACAGAAAAAACAGAAAAAACAGAAAAAATTGAGCTGCCGGAGCAGTCAAAATCTACTCTTACTATGATTGCGGTGGGAGATAATCTTATTCATTTGCCGCTGATAAATGCCGCCGAAACAGAAACAAAAAAGGTTTATAATTTTTCGCCATACTACAAGGATGTAGAACATTTGATACGTACGGCAGACCTTGCCTTTATAAATCAGGAGTCTATGATTGCGGGTGAGGAGTTCGGCTATTCCGGCTATCCTGCGTTTAACGGTCCAAAGGATATGGCAAATACAATTTCCGGTTTGGGGTTTGACATTGTAAATCACGCGACAAATCATACTATGGACAAAGGTGAAAGAGCAATTTTCGCTGCGCTTGAAAATTGGAAGAACTATCCGCAGATTACGGTTTTGGGAATTCACGAATCGGAGGAAAACCGAAAAACAAAATTAAATATAATCGAAAAAAATAATATCAAGATAGGTCTGCTTTCATACACCTACGGTTTAAACGGTATTCCGCTTCTTCCAATGTTATTTTTTCTCCATCCTTAACAATTCTAACAAGAGCCATTCCGCCTAGCAAGGTATAATTTTGTTTTTGCGCGGAAATAAAATTGCCAAGCGAAAAATAAACAAGCGTAGAACCGCCGTCTTTTCTCTCAATCAAACGCACAGGCTGTACAACATGCGGATGATGACCAATTACAAGATCAACTTTATGCTCCGCTAAAAACAATGCAAGCTCTTCCTGCCTTTTTGTAGGGTTATGTTCGTATTCATTGCCCCAGTGCATCG
>BNVA01000188.1 GCA_025997755.1 Spirochaetia bacterium
TTCGATAATGCCAAGCTCTGACGCTCGATGCAGCTCGGCTTGATCAAAGGAAATATCACGCCCCAGATTTTGTACGCGCTCCACTATCCTGTCGGCTTCGATAATAAGTTCGTTATCTTCCGTAAGAAAAAAATCATCGTCTTCGTTGTATTCGCCGTTATTTTCATCTTGCGCATAACAGTACGGAACAGACAAAAATACGGCTATTATTGAAAAGATAGATAATTTAAACAGGCGGCCATACAAGATACTATAGTATAGATCATTCAATTATATTTATGAAAGGTACATTATCTTAATAGGCGTATGCTCTTATTTAAATTTTACTCAAAGACTTTTTTCAGGATATAGTTATCGGCAAGAGCGCCGGTTATCTTTTTCCCGGACTTGTCCAATTGGATCAGGATGTTTTCTCCAACTTGGTAATGCGGGGGCATATCCTTAACATCCAGTACAATGGCGCTTCCGGCATTATTCCACTGAAAGGCGCCGGTCTCGGTAAAGGTTTCGCCGCCCCGATCAATGTATTGATAACTTATACTATAAGTCCCGTCATTGTTCAAAGTTATCTCAACATTGATCCCCGGACCATCCGCCGCAGGTATCACTCCCCTATAAACACCGTCCCAATTCAAGCTGTTCCTTGAATTGTGAGCGGCATCAATAGCCTTGCCTGTTGACCCGCATGCGCCTAATCCAAACAATAAGAATGCCGCAGCAAACACTAAAAACATTTTTCGCATATTATTCCTCCGTAAGGTTAGTGTAATTGTAATAAGAAAAGCCCCTTTTTGCAAGGGGCTTTTTTACATATTTTAGATTAAATTGCGCATAACGATACAAGGTTTACGGCATTTTTCGATTTATATAATCGTAAGCTGATCCGGTGATATGCCCCCCACCGCCGCTGATGATTGCCAGTATGCCGTAAGGGGTAAGGTTGATCACCAAATGCACTGCTTTTAATACAAAAGCGTAGGCTATTTCCAAAAACGCTTCGAATTTACGTCCTAGTTCGGGTTTTTCTTGTTTTACCGAAAGGTAGATAAAGCCGAGCAGGACCGCGACAAAGACGACCGGGAGTACAGAATTGCCGGAAATTGCCGCAAAGACGAACAAGGTGACCAAAACCCATAAGGTTTCAACTGAAAACATAAGCACCTCCACTTTATTTTAGGCTGCCAAAAGGCACCTTAATATATGACATACTAGTAGTATAAAATTTTATACAGTTTGTCAATATTTTTACGAGGAATTGTCAAGCCAAAGTGAAAATGTCCCCTTTTTGAAATTTTCTTTTTGTTAAACCTGCTTGCATTTCAATTTCATACTATTTATGATTCTTGGCAGGATTTACTAGCAGCTATAAACGATCCGTCTGTAAATCATGGTGGTTCTGGCTAACCTTGAATTGCAGGGGTGCAGTTAAGGTACACAAAGGACGTATTTAGCCGACTATTTTCTTTTGTCTGAATATTTTTCATAAAATTTTATTAGCTCCTCTTTTTTTATTTCTCCTTTTGCAACATTTGTTATTTCGTTATAAAGTTTATTTTCATTACAATTAAATTCAAATCCATTTATATCAAGAAAAACCAATGAACTTGCCAATGCCGTTCTTTTGTTTCCGTCAATGAATGGGTGATTTTGACAAATATGAAATGCATAAGCAGCCGACATTGAAGGTATTGTTTCGTGTAAATATTTTCCATCAAAACTCGCCTGCGGAATATCTATTGCAGAACTTAATAATTGCAAGTCACGCACACCATACATTCCTCTATAATTCCTGATTTGGTTTTCAAGAATTAACAAAATTTCTGATAATGTTAAAAACTTGATCATGTTATTCACCAAGTTTTTTTAAAACATTTCCATATTTTCTATTAATTTTCTCCAAAGATTCAAGAATATTATTTTCTTGTGTGTATTCGACTTGCGGCGATAGAATTAAGCTTTTTCCATCTGTAGTCAATTCAAATGTTGTTTCATAAGAAATATTTAACATCTCCAGAATTGGTTTATCAATAACTAACGCCGCACTATTGCCATGTTGGATAAGCCGTTTGACCATAAAAACTCCTAATATAAAGGTATACACATTGTGAATACTTGTCAAGTGATTTTTACCACAACGGCGCAGAAGGTACATAATAGGGAAGAAAATTTGACTTGTATAATATGCACAGTAATTTTTGCTTCAAATTATTCTATATCATCTTCAGTTAAAGTTATATCGTCTAAACCAAGTTCTTTTGCTTTGTCTTTTAAATATGAAATATACATTCCTTTGCCGTATAAGCGTCTTAATTTTTTTGCCTCCTCCATAATATTTTTATCATTGAATAATTTCCATCCAAGTTCTAAAAACTTTCGCTACCCAATCTAACATATTAACTCACTCCTTCGCGGTCTTTCCCGCCGTCAAGATATATATTTCTACACCGGCAGTGCCGGTGTAGAAATATATATCTTGAC
>BNVA01000189.1 GCA_025997755.1 Spirochaetia bacterium
CGCCGGTAATCAACAACACTTTAGAAAAACCGGTGGATACTCCCACGACCATGTTATTGAGCAAATTCCGATAAAGCCCGTGAAAAGCTCTTGTTTGTTTTTCTTCGTTCAATCTGCCTACCGCCATCTGCCCGTTAGTATCTTCAAAAGTTACAACCGGATGATAGGCTTGAGAAAGTTTACCTTTTGGACCTTCAACATTGATAACATTATTCGCAAAAGTTACATTACGTGGAGCCATGATGTACGAATTTCTCGACAGACTTGTTAATGTTGCGTTGCCCCGTGTAAAGGATTTTAGAGGCATCAATCAAAACGCTTTTGATGGACATGGAAATTATGCACTTGGTATAACCGAGCAGATAATTTTTCCTGAGATTGATTTTGATAAAATTGAGCGTGTGGCTGGTCTTAATATTGTGATTGTAACAACGGCAAAAACCGATGCGGAAGCAAAGGCGTTTTTATCGAAATTCGGCATGCCGTTTAAAAAGTAATTTTAAAGAGGAGATTACATGGCAAGAAAGGCGATGATTATTAAGGCTTTACGAAAGCCAAAATATAAAACAAGAAAAGTGAACCGTTGCAGGATTTGCGGAAGGGCAAGAGGCTATATCGGAAAGTTTGAGATGTGCCGTCTTTGCTTTCGTAAATTGGCAAGCGAGGGATTGATTCCCGGCGTCACAAAATCCAGTTGGTAGGCAGGAGGAGAGGATGAGCGTTTCTGATCCAGTAGCGGATATGCTGACAAAACTCCGGAATGCCGGAATGGCGAAGCATGAAAAAGTTGATATTCCAAGTTCAAGATTAAAACTTGAAATTATTAAGATACTTAAAACCGAAGGCTATATAAAAAATTTTAAAAAGGTTACCCAAGATGGTGTAAATATTTTGAGAGTTTTTTTGAAGTATGATGACGAGTCAAGTCCCGTTATCCATGGTTTGGAGAAAGTGTCAACACCCGGCAGGCGTGTGTATACAGGTTATAAGAGTATGCCTCGTGTGCTTAACGGTTATGGTACTTTAATTGTTTCAACATCTACCGGTGTTACAACCGGTAAAAAGGCTACCGAAAAACAGGTCGGCGGCGAAGTTATCTGTAAGGTTTGGTAAGGGGTTTCTGATGTCGCGCATAGGAAAAATACCGGTTAAGATACCGTCAGGGGTGAAGGTAACTTTTGCGAATAATGTTATCAATGTTGAAGGTCCAAAAGGTAAACTTTCTCAAGCCTATCATCCGGTTGTAACTTTTGAAGATACTAACGGGCAGATAGTGGTAGGCAGATTGAACGAAGAAAAACAAACAAGAGCTTTTCACGGGCTTTATCGGAATTTGCTCAATAACATGGTCGTGGGAGTATCCACCGGTTTTTCTAAAGTGTTGTTGATTACCGGCGTAGGCTACAGAGCTGAAATTCAAGGTAAGATTTTGGCTATGAATTTGGGTTATTCAAATGATGTTTATGTTGGTATCCCGGAAGGTATAACGTTGACTTCCGATGCAAGCGGTAAAGTTGTGGTAAGCGGCATAGACAAACAAAAAGTAGGCGAATTTGCCTCACAGATACGGAAATTAAGACTTCCCGAGCCGTACAAGGGCAAGGGAATACGTTATGAAAACGAACACATTAGAAGAAAAGTCGGCAAGTCCGGCGTTAAGTAGGGTTTATTATGTTGCGAAAAATGTTAGAAAAAGACAGAAAGCGGGTTGCCAGAAAGATTCATATCAGGAAGTCTATATCGGGTACACCGCAAAAGCCGCGTATGTCGGTTACCCGTAGTAACAAGCATCTTTCGATACAGGTGATCGATGATACTAAGGGTTTTACTCTGGTTTCGGTTTCCACCCTTGAAAAAGAGCTAAAAGGAATCAAACCGACTGTAGAAGGCGCTGCAAAATTAGGTGAAGTTATTGGAAAGAGAATCATTGATAAGGATATAAAGACTGTGGTTTTTGATAGAAACGGCTATTTGTATCATGGAGTTGTAAAAGCAATGGCGGACGGCGTTAGAAAAGCCGGCGTTCAGTTTTAATGCTTGGGGGCAGAATGGAGCATTCTAGGGATAGAGACAGAGACAGAAATTCTCAAGAAAAAGAATTCGTTGAAAAGCTTGTTAAGCTGAATAGAACCGCCAAGGTAGTGAAAGGCGGACGAAGATTTTCTTTTTCCGCGTTGACTGTTGTCGGCGATAGAAAGGGCAGTGTCGGTTATGGCTTTGGAAAGGCGAATGATGTTTCGGAAGCAATTAGAAAGAGTATAGATAGGGCAAAACGGAATATGGTAAAGTTGCCGTCAAAAAACGGAACGATTCCGCATGAAATACAGGGAACGTTTAAATCTTCCGTTGTGCTTTTAAAACCTGCCTGTTCGGGAACCGGAATTATAGCCGGCGGCACGGTGCGTGCTATCATGGAAGCAGGCGGCATAACAGATGTTTTGTCAAAA
>BNVA01000190.1 GCA_025997755.1 Spirochaetia bacterium
ATATATCGAAACCTGCAACCGAAACGCCGTGAACGGCTTTTATGCTTTATCCAGACTCTGCACTGGCAAACCCATCTCGTTGAATGAGGTTTTTCAGCAGGCTAAAATAGGCTGTGAATAGTAACGTATTGCGGCGCCCCCCATCCGGTGCCTAGACATTTTTGGGATTTTTGTGATAGCCTACTTAAATATGCTTGTCCCAGGGACGTTTTTTCTTTCGTTAGTCCGGAAGCTGCGGTACTACGGTTTTTCTAAAGAGGAACTGGACGACTGTCGCGGTGACATTTTAAAGCATAACGCAAGCAGCCTTATTCTACTTAGCCTTGCTTCTGCAGTACTTGTGGTGCTACTTTCTCTGTACCCCCACGAAAATAACACCTTCCGTTATTTTTACTATGTGGCTGCGGCGCTGGAATTTCTTGTTTTTCTCTACGTTGGTCTTCTGGCAAAAATCAATAAATGCACCCCGCTAAAAATTAATTTTTGTTTTTGGGTATTCATTATCACGCTTGCGGTGTTTTCCGCCTTTGTTTATGCTTTTGGGCAGTCTATATACGCCGTCCGCTTTTTAATCTTCTTTTTAACCTTTCAGATAATTTATGTTTTTAGTACCCAAGTGATGCTCTTGATGGATTTGGCGCTCATAGTGGCTTTTCTTTTTATTAACTCCTATTCGGAAGACTTGACAGGTTTTCACATAATCACTAAAGGCGCTTTTGATGTTCTAAATATACTGTTTGCCTCAATTATTGCCACAATGTTTAACTGGTATATCTCTCATGTTCTTATCAAAGATATGCTGACATCCCGCTCGCTGGTAAAAGAGCGCAATCTTTTTTTAGAAGACAGCATACACGATCAGCTTACAGGGCTGAACAACAGGCGCAGTTTTGATCAATCAATAAATTTTTACACATCGGTCTGCCGTCATGTTCATCAAACAGTATGCGTTGTAATGATGGATGTAGACTACTTTAAATTTTATAATGATTTTTACGGTCATCCTAAGGGTGATATTGTACTCCAGTCAATAGGCGAAGTTTTAAAAAAGATCGGCAAGGAAGAAAACCTGTATACTGCGCGTGTAGGCGGCGAGGAATTTATTATTATTTGGACGGAGAACCGAATAGCGGAAGCCGAACGGGTTGTGTTAAAGATAAGGCAGATGATAATTGCGCTTAACATTCCGCACGAAAAATCTTTAGTCGCTTCGTATATTACAGCAAGTTTCGGACTTTATGTAATGCGGGGCGGCTCCGAAGACAGCTCGCAGGAACTCTACGATTCCGCCGATACTGCGTTATACGAAGCAAAGGGCGCGGGACGTGATTGTATTATGCTTCTTGATTCAAATGACAAAAGCCTGCGTCCAGTGGAACTGCGCGCCCCGGAAGAAATAGTAAGACGATAATTTCGTTGTTGTTATTCTTCTCCATACCAATCAAGTTTACGGGTAAGAAACATAACTAATGCTATTACTACAAAAGTGCCAACGGAACCAATAAGCAGCGCGTAAGACTCTGCATTCAAAACTGCATATAGCAAAATATATGATATTGCTGCAACCAAACCCATATACCAGCTTTTATTCCACGATGGCAATAAAGAACGTGAATAAAGTGTCATCATTATGGTTACAGCCAATGCCGCAATAAGATACGCAGTATAAAACGGCATTTGTTCAGACAATGAAAGCAGCAAAAGATAGAAAACCGCATTACCTATACCGGAAAGTAAATACGGCACAGGATGAATACGTTTTTTCATAAATATTTCCAGTAAAAATAATGTCAAAAAAGGAACAATCAAAAATAGAATCGCATATTTTACAGCACGGGTATTTAGCGCATAAGTATCTATCGTGCGGAAAAAATTTACCCCGAATAATGAATCGGTATAAACGTCGGCATCTTTGTATTCCTTCCAAAAAAGAGGTATATCCCGGCTTAAATAACTAATATCCCACGATGCAGAAAATTCATTATCGGTTATGTTGGATTCAACCGGCAGAAATGCACCCTGAAAAGAAGGTGAACCCCAATCAGAAAAAATACTAACATGCGTGTCTTGTCCTATCGGTAATACCCTTATATACTGCCCGCCCTGTATTTCTATGTTGATATTAAATGTTGATTCTTTATTTTCAAAGCGCGGCAGCGCGGCATATATTCCACTGCCGGATTGAGCGCGTGTATCGTATTTGTTATCGTAACCATAATTAACCAGACTGTGCCCGCGATTTCCCGGTTGAATCCAACATAACCGATAATGAATTTTCTGCATCGTGGGATATTAGTTATTTAAGCCGGGATATACGCCGTCCGCTTTTTAATCTTCTTTTTAACCTTTCAGATAATTTATGTTTTTAGTACCCAAGTGATGCTCTTGATGGATTTGGCGCTCATAGTGGCTTTTCTTTTTATTAACTCCTATTCGG
>BNVA01000191.1 GCA_025997755.1 Spirochaetia bacterium
GCGGCGATATAGTTGTTAAAACAGAAAACGAAACGGTGTTTATAAATCATGGAGATAAACAATTAGAAATAAAATCAAACTCCATGGTGCGCGCAGTATCGGGAAATGGCAATAACGATATTTCGATTACAGTTGACTCAGGAGATGCTGCACTTTTACGCGGCAGTATTAAAAACGAAATAAGTTCGGGTACTTCACTTAGTGTAGATTCAAACGGAACTATACGTGATGAAAAAACAATTACTATACAAAATGTGTCTGCACCCGTTCAACAAGTACAAACCGAAGACAGCACTAAGCTTATTAAACTTGAATGGAAATCAAACGGCGAAAAAGTCCGGCTTGATGTATCAAGTGACAACCGGTTTTCAAATATCGCTTACTCAAGAATACATGACACAAACAATGCATCTGTATCGCTGACGCCGGGTATGTGGTGGTGGCGTGTTGTTCCTGTCGATGCAAGAGACAGCGGGTCAGCAGAAGGCAAAGTGATTGTTAGTTATGTTGAGACGCCAAAAAAAATTATAGAACCTGTGGCATCTCCTGTTGTATTTAATTTTCTTACAGAAACAACGCCGGTTAGTACTATCAGGGAAATTAACAGGGCGCAGGCTAGGCAGGAAGAACCGCCGCCTAGAAGTCCGCCTCCTGCAGTCTCCGCTCCGCCGCCATCATCTCCACGGCCGCCCGCCCCTTTGCCTCAACAGGAAACGGTACCGCAGCCGCCTGCGCCGAAACCATTACCGGCACCGGATCTTTTAGAACCGGGTGCAAACCTTGATCCTGACTCCTTCAAGACAAATAAAAACGTAACATTTAGTTGGACATCTGTACCGGACGCAAAAGCATATATATGGAGCTTACAAAACGGCGCGACACAAACAAGTGTAATTGTAATAGAAACCAGCTTTATTTACGATGCGTCAAGAATATCTAACGGCGCCTATACATGGCGGGTAGAAGCATTACGCGCCATTCCGGCTACAAATAATGTTACAGAACGCGGCGAGGCGGCAGAGCGGCAATGGATTGTAAATATTCCTTTACCAAAAAAACCGGTGTTATTGGAACCGGTTCAGGATCGAAAAGAATGAAACGGTTTTTATTATTACTATCATTTTTTATTTTTTACACTAATCTCTTTTTATATCATCTAATACTTTTACAAATGTGTTTTCGTCTGTCTGCTGCTCGACTATAATTTCGTATTGCAAAGCATAATCAACAGCCTGCCAGCGCAGGCGTACAGTTTCTAATTGCTGCTGATCTTGGGCATAGAGATTAGTGTAAAAAATAAAAAATGATAGTAATAATAAAAACCGTTTCATTCTTTTCGATCCTGAACCGGTTCCAATAACACCGGTTTTTTTGGTAAAGGAATATTTACAATCCATTGCCGCTCTGCCGCCTCGCCGCGTTCTGTAACATTATTTGTAGCCGGAATGGCGCGTAATGCTTCTACCCGCCATGTATAGGCGCCGTTAGATATTCTTGACGCATCGTAAATAAAGCTGGTTTCTATTACAATTACACTTGTTTGTGTCGCGCCGTTTTGTAAGCTCCATATATATGCTTTTGCGTCCGGTACAGATGTCCAACTAAATGTTACGTTTTTATTTGTCTTGAAGGAGTCAGGATCAAGGTTTGCACCCGGTTCTAAAAGATCCGGTGCCGGTAATGGTTTCGGCGCAGGCGGCTGCGGTACCGTTTCCTGTTGAGGCAAAGGGGCGGGCGGCCGTGGAGATGATGGCGGCGGAGCGGAGACTGCAGGAGGCGGACTTCTAGGCGGCGGTTCTTCCTGCCTAGCCTGCGCCCTGTTAATTTCCCTGATAGTACTAACCGGCGTTGTTTCTGTAAGAAAATTAAATACAACAGGAGATGCCACAGGTTCTATAATTTTTTTTGGCGTCTCAACATAACTAACAATCACTTTGCCTTCTGCTGACCCGCTGTCTCTTGCATCGACAGGAACAACACGCCACCACCACATACCCGGCGTCAGCGATACAGATGCATTGTTTGTGTCATGTATTCTTGAGTAAGCGATATTTGAAAACCGGTTGTCACTTGATACATCAAGCCGGACTTTTTCGCCGTTTGATTTCCATTCAAGTTTAATAAGCTTAGTGCTGTCTTCGGTTTGTACTTGTTGAACGGGTGCAGACACATTTTGTATAGTAATTGTTTTTTCATCACGTATAGTTCCGTTTGAATCTACACTAAGTGAAGTACCCGAACTTATTTCGTTTTTAATACTGCCGCGTAAAAGTGCAGCATCTCCTGAGTCAACTGTAATCGAAATATCGTTATTGCCATTTCCCGATACTGCGCGCACCATGGAGTTTGATTTTATTTCTAATTGTTTATCTCCATGATTTATAAACACCGTTTCGTTTTCTGTTTTAACAACTATATCGCCGC
>BNVA01000192.1 GCA_025997755.1 Spirochaetia bacterium
GGTTTTCGGACACAATAGAAATAACGTTAACAGATACTCCTGAATGGGGAAGCAGGTTCTTAATAAAAATAAAACAGGGAATACAGGATAGGGCAGGAAATAAAAGTGAAAAGACTGCCATCTACAGAATATTAGCCAATGCCGGTAATTCAAAACCGCCTAAACTTGTTGGTTTAAGACTGCCTGAGTCTTTTGTTGATGTAAATACCGACGGCATAAAGAAACTTGTATTTACACCGGACGATCTATTTGAGTACATCATTATTGATTCGTCTAATTATCCTAATTGGACGGTTAAAAGTCTTAATTTTGAATTGTATTTTGAAATGGCAGATGATGCCGGATTAAATTTATTTTCGCTCAGAGACCTTTTTAGAATTGAAACTACAAATAACGCACTATATTTTTCTCCTAAAGCTGTTATCGATCATAATTTTACTCAAACAAGTCCTGCCGTAGAATTTGCTGAATTCTATCGTGTTGAAGTAAGAGGCGAAATAGAAAATACAACAAATTTCGGAATAATAAAATTTTATATTCCGCCCGGATTATGTGATGTTAAATCAAACATAAATAACAAAGCGCAAAGCATACAGTTATCAAAGTAGGCGGTGTTTGATGTACGGTTTAATAAAGGTTTGTGTAGAACGTCCGGTAACTATATTTATGTTTGCGGCCTGTACAATTCTTGGCGGAATATTTTGTGCCTTATCATTGCCTTTGGATCGTTATCCTGAAATATCATATCCGTGTGTAACCGTTGAAACTTCGTATCCGGGTATGGGTGCAAAAGAAGTCCGCTCGCTTATAACAATACCGGTTGAAGATGCGCTTTCATCAATAAAGGGACTTGAAAAATTAAGCAGCGTTTCCCGTGACGGCGCTTCGATTGTAGTACTAACTTTTAAATGGGGCGTAAATCCTTCAAGCGCATCTGTTTGGGTGCGTGAAGCCGTTGATATGGTTTATTCCAATTTACCGTCATCTGCCGAAAAATCAATAGTTGTAAGCGGTAATGTAAATGATACTGCCCATTCGATCATTGCCGTACATTCATTAAATGGCGATAGTATTTTTGAAAGAAATTTTTGTGACTATGAACTTAGAAGCAGGTTGAGAGCCATTGAAGGCGCCGCTTCGATAATATTAACCGGCGGCGATAAAAAAGAAATTCATATCAAATTGGATGTTGAAAAAGCGGCAAAACGCGGAATAAGTGTTTTAGACCTTGCAAAAATAATTGCAATGGAAACAGATGAGATACCGGCGGGTAATGCTCAAGAAGGTGATATGGAGTTAGTTGTTTTAAGCTCCGCAAGACCAAAAACAGTTAAAGAATTATCTGAATTAATTATTTCAACAGAGGGGGAAATACTATATTTAAAGGATATTGCATCTATAGAAGAACAGACAGCAAAAAAAGACAGTTTCTTTATTTTTAACGGAAAAGAACAAACATCATTAGAGATATACAGAAGACCGGGTGCCGACCCTGTACGTTTGTCAAAAGATATTAAAAAAGTAGTAAATGAAATTAAAGAACTGTTTTATAAAGATATTGAAATAGAAATTGTTTACGATGAATCACCGGAAATATTAAACCGCTTAAAAGATCTAATGTTTTCAATAGTTTTAGGGATAGCTGCAGTTATAGCTATTATATATTTTTTATTACGGGTTCAAGGCAATAGTATTTTAGCTGCACTATCAATTCCATTTTCCGCAGCATTCGCCTTTATAATATTAAAAATTTTTGGTAAATCGTTAAACAGTATGAGTTTGAGCGGGCTTGCGCTTGGTATAGGGCTTGTAACCGACACATCGGTTATTATTTTGGATGTGCTTTGCCGCAAATTTGCAGGATATAAAGATAATCCTCCGGTTGAAGAAGTTGCAAAGGTAACTTCGGAATTATCAGGTTCAAACATTGCGGGAACAACAACAACATGTGTTGTATTTATTCCGGTGCTGTTCCTCCCGGGACCATTGGGCGCTTTATTTACCGACCTATCAATTTCTTTGGTTTCTTCGGTTATTGCAGGCTGGGTATTTGCGCAATTTGTGTTACCGCCATTATTTAGATTTTATTTTAAGAATGGGGCGATTCCTGTTTCAAAATGGAAAATGCAAACAAACTACCGCAGAATATTACGATTCACAATTAAGAATTTAAAATCGGTAATAATAACTGTTCTCCTTTTAACTGTAATTGGATTTGTAATTTTGATTAGCCGCCCTAAAACTTTTATATCGAATGGAAACTCAAAAGAAATGCTTGTTATAAATGATTATCCTTCCGGTACAAAACCAGAATATGCTATAACCGAGAGCATTAAATTAGAAGCGCTTTTAAAAGAATTGCCGTTTATTGAAAAAGTATACTGCCGTG
>BNVA01000193.1 GCA_025997755.1 Spirochaetia bacterium
GGGTTGTTTGGCAGGTTATACAAAAAGGAAAGAGCGGTGAAAAATACAATATAGGCGGAGAGAATGAATGGGAGAATATCAAACTGCTTAAATATCTTATCAAAATAGTTTCTGAAAAATCCGGCATAAGTGAAAAAAAGATTACGGACACAATTACATACATTAAAGACAGACCCGGACATGACAGGCGTTATGCGATAGACTGTTCAAAAATAAAAAAGGAGCTTAACTTTAAAAATGAATGTTCATTTGAAAATGGCTTGCAGCAAACAGTTGATTGGTATATGTTAAACAAAGATTGGATCGAAAATATTCGTTCAGGCGAATATCGTTCTTGGCTTGAACGGAATTATTCCAACAGAACCTAAGCATGAAAGAAAGTATGGCCGCATCATTCAAGTACGTTATAAATTTTAGTTTTGTTTTAATATTTACTTTTTTTACATCTGCAGCTTGCAGCGCAGCAGATGTAAATGATGTTGTTTATGTAACAAAATCCGGTGCGAAATATCACCGCGCCGCTTGTTCGGCATTAAAAAATTCAAAAATAAAAACAAGTTTAAATGAAGCTGTTTTATCAGGAAAAACGCCCTGCGCAGTATGCTCCCCGCCTGTGTTAGGCGAAATTGCCGCAGCGGTACTTCAAACGACAAGCGGCATTTACCGTGTCAATTTAGAAAAGTTAAAGAGTTTCGAGCAGGCGGATATTACAAAAATGATAAGCGCACGTGTTACGCGCCATGTTGACGGCGACACTGTGGAACTGCAGATTGATAACCCGCCGCCGCCGTTAAGACAAAAAGAAAAGGTTAGGATGATAGGCGTAGACACGCCGGAAACCGTACATCCAAATAAAGATGTTGAATACTTTGGCAAAGAAGCAAGCGACTGGACAAAAAAAGCCCTGCTTGGTAAAGATGTTTATGTAGCCCTTGATTGGGATACCCGCGATAAATATGACAGACTGCTTGTATACATTTATACCAAAGACGGTAAATGTCATAACGCCGAGCTTATAAAACAGGGCTATGGTCATGCTTATACACGTTTTCCTTTTCAATTTTTAGAAGAATTCCGCGCCATCGAAAAAGACGCAAAAGAAAAGAAACGCGGTTTGTGGAGTAATTGAGAGATGCTGCTGTGATTGGTGTTATTGACTACGGCGCGGGTAACTTAGGCTCGGTGATGAACGCTCTTGAACGCTTGAATGTCAATGCGCGTTTTGTCCGTGCCCCTGAAGAACTATCCTGTACCGGAAATTTTGAAAAAATAATTTTCCCAGGAGACGGACACTTTGGAACTGCGATGCGCAGCCTTGAAAAAAGCGGTTATGCGCAAGCCGTTAAAGAGTGGATTGCCGCCGACAAACCTTTTTTGGGCATCTGCATTGGCTTGCAGCTTTTGTTTGATTCGTCCGAGGAAACGCTTGCCTCAGACAAAAACGTACAGACAGAACAGCATGGTCTTGGCATGATTCACGGATCGGTACGCCGTTTCCCGGGAAAAAAGGTGCCGCAGATTGGCTGGAACAGGGCACGGGCATCGGGCGGCTCCTTTTTGTTTGACGGCTTGCCGGAAAATCCTTTTTTTTATTTTATACATTCTTACTATGTTACGCCGCTTGATGATCAAGTGATTGCCGCCGAAGCGGATTACTATCTTTCGTATTGCTGTGCGGTTGAAAGAGGCGCGTTATGCGCAATTCAATTCCACCCTGAAAAATCAGGCGCGGCAGGTTTGCGGCTATTGGAAAATTGGCTTACAGGAAAGAAAAGAAGGGATTGGGGGAAAAAGGTATGTGGGGAAGAGTTTAGAGAAAAAAAAGAGGGGGGCAGCGTAGAAGCGTCTGAAAGACCTTCGGAGCGAGGGGGAAGACTTCCACCCTCCTTATTACATACTATCATCCCATCATCCCATTATCCCCAATTAAGCACTCCTCAATCTGCGCTGGCAAAACGTATAATTCCCTGCCTTGATGTTGACGACGGACGGGTGGTTAAGGGTATTAAGTTTAAGGGGATTGCGGACGCGGGCGACCCTGTGGAGTTGGCACGCGCCTACAATGCGGGCGGCGCCGATGAGTTGACGTTTTTGGATATTGGGGCGTCGTATAAGAGCCGCGCGACTTTGCTAGAGGTTGTGCGGCAGGTGGCGCGTGAGGTTTTTATTCCGTTGTGTGTGGGCGGCGGGATTCGCACAGTGGACGATATGCGGCTGGCTATGAACGCGGGCGCGGATAAGGTGTCGGTTTGCACTTCGGCTTTGCAGAGACCGGCACTGCTTACCGAGATGGCGGCGGCTTACGGCA
>BNVA01000194.1 GCA_025997755.1 Spirochaetia bacterium
AACTGCGGTTACGCTTTTATCCAGAAATAATTTTATATTATTATTGTTGATATTATTCAACGAAAGATAAGAATCAAGTAAGGTGCGGCTTT
Organism: Spirochaetia bacterium; assembly: GCA_025997755.1. Next base: position 93 of record BNVA01000194.1, read on the forward strand.
TGTTTACATCCAGCGCGGCATATATTTGAGCGCCTCGCCTACAATAGAAAATTCTTCATTGGTTTTACGTGCCGACAAAATGACAACGGATGAACTAATCTCTATAATGACCGAAATACTCTCAAAGAATTAAACTAAGCGCATAACTTAATAATCCGCCGAATAGTCCTATCCAGCCGTAAAGAGTAATTTTTCTAAAATACAATCCGCATATTTTATAAAACATTGCTTCAATTTTTTCAGGCGGTAAAGAATTAACTTCTGTCTGTATTGTTTTTTCAACATTTAAGACATTGATAAAACTTACAAAATGCCTTTTAAAAGAATCAAATATGGAAGGAATTAAAAATGATTTTAGTGTATCGTGTTTTGCGGCAGCGGTAACCGCACTATCCAATTTTGGGAATACACATTTAAAAACATTAAACATTCCCAATTCCAATGTTCTTAAATCATTTTCTGTAATGTTATTTGATAGAAATTGACTAATGTCGTTTATAAATATTTTTTTATCATATATTCCGGTTTCTTTTGCTGTTACTTTAACGGATTCTTCGATAACGGCGCATAATTGGTTTTTAACTTCCGTATCATTTAAAGCAATTTCAATAATATTATTTATCTCCGGCTTGCAGTCTATATTTTTTAGGATATTGGATATAGTAATTTCATTAAGTAAAACAAATAAAACTTCTTTTATTTGTTTTATAATACCGATTTGATTTTCAGAGGCGGTAAGTGCAGTTTTAAAATAATCCAAAACAGATAAAATTACAGGTTCTAATTTTGTTATCAGTGTACCAAGATTGTTTACCCCGAATAAAGATATAATACTCTTTATGGGAATACCGGATAATTCCTTTGCTATAATGTTTATAACAGTTTTTAAATTATTTTTAATTTCGTCGGTGTTCAATACCGTATCAATCATTTGGATTATTTTGGTTTTATTTATTGCGTCGGCTGTAAATCCAAAATCGGCAGGTTTCCGGTACAGCATGGGACCTAATATACTACATATCATCTGTGATTTTGTTTTTAAAAATTTCGTCAATTCCTCATCTATCAAAACATCAACTATACAATCTATATCACTTTTTAACGCAGTCTTGGCAAGAATTCCTCCTAAAATTCCTAATAATGAATTATCGCCTATATTCTCAATGATGTATGTTTTTATTGTTTCTCTATTATTTGATGCTTTAGTTTGTATTATGCCAATAATCAAGTTTGCAGCTTTATCTAAAATTATGCCGGTATTATCGCCCAATATTTCTTTTATTGTTTTACCGGTATTTAGTACATAATCTGCTAAATAGTTTACGGCTGCCTTAGAAATAATACTTTGCGATAGAAGATTTTCAATAACAGAAGTTAAAAGTACTTCTAATTCTATACCAATGTCGTTTAGGCTTGTTTTTTCCATCCAGCCTAGAATATTGTTTTCATTTTTCAGAAGTAACTTTCTTATGTTTTCAATATTTAAATATTCATCCAGCCGCAGGAATATGTTATTTAAACCGGTATCAATTATTTTTTCCGCTGTGCTTATATCGCGTATTTTATTATTTTCATATTTTTTAATTATAAATTCAGGGATATTCTGCTGTAAATTAAGCATATACAAAACTTCAAAAATCGGTACGCCGGTTCTTGAAGTTTCAATTTGTGTAACGATTCCTTTGGAAATCAATCTTTCTAAGAATAACGCGGCATTTTCAGGATTGTCTTTTATTCTGCCCTTTAGAATATCAAATATTGAAAGACAAATGCTATTGATTGCTTTTTCATTGTTTGAAATTTTGCTTGTACAAGACTTTATCGGCAGAGAGCTTAAACCCATAAGTATTTTTGGCGCATTTCTTGGCGCTATAGCCGGAGTATGCACTGTTTTTGTTTGTAATATTTTCGGCATTGTAAATATATTTATGTGGCAGATACTTGCAGCTTACGGCATTATTTTTTCGTTTATTGGAATTGCAACAAACTGGATCGCTATAAAAATGCTCTTTAGGCCTTATAAAAAATTATTCGGCATTAACATTCCGCCGTTCATAGGTGTTGTCCCCAAACGAAAAGCCGAATTTGCTGCCGGTCTTTCTAAAATTGTAAAAAATTATATTATGGCTCCCGAATTATTAAAAGAGAAATTCTTACACGATGATGACAGAACAAAAGAACATTTTTATAAATACTTATCAAA
>BNVA01000195.1 GCA_025997755.1 Spirochaetia bacterium
CACCGTTACTCGCCATAAAAGATATTTTTGAAAATCCTGTAAATCCATTTACAGGTAAGCCTCTTGAAGCACCAAAGGAAAACGGCATAACAATAACAAGCTCAAATAGACCGGGGAATAATCAAAAGGTAAATATCAAGTGATAACACACAGACGGCAACAACACAATAAACTATTTTTTTTGAGTGTTTTGTTTTTTGCAGGCAATTTTTTACAAGCGAGAAAACATTGTTTGCCGTCCAGTATAGTACAAGCCCGGATGGTGAATTGTACAGTAACAGCAAAAAAATAACTGCCATGCCGTACAACTGAATTTTTTCTTTGAGCGGAAAATCTTTTGTATAAACTGCGCTGCCCGCAATATTTATGATCGTCATAAGTATGGGCAGAATATTTATCGCAAACCCGTTAAACGAAAGAAGATTATCCGGCGAACCCAAGTCGCGTATAAAAAGAAACGAGTATCCTTTTAAGGCGGCAAAATTTGAAAGATATGAATATGCCGCGATAAAAAACGGTATCTGTATCAATAAGCCTATGGAACTCCGCAGTGCATAAATCGGATGGTAATTGTTTTGACGATAGTATGATGAAAGGATCATGTACTGTTCATCGCCATGAAATACGGCTCTAATTTTATCAATTTTTGGCTTAAGACGCTTTTGAATATTGCGTTCTGTTTGTTGATGTTTTTCTGCCATAAAGTACAGCGGCAGTGTAACAATACTAACCAACACGCTTATACAAAGAATAGCCATGCCGTCGTTATGAAATGTTTTAAAAGACAATCCATACGACAATTCAATTATCTGTTCAATGGGATAGATAATCAGCGTATATAGAAAGTCAAGCATTGCCGTGGATGTTATTCCTTAATGCTTCCGGTAAGCATTGCAGGCAGCGGAGAGCGCGACGAGCGCATAACGGGAACGTATACTGCGGCTATAAGAACAATATACACCACTATTATATTTAACAGGGTTTCCCCTGTTTTAAACAGGGCGTTAAGGCGTCCGTTCTTTAAAAAGATTTCAAAGCTGGGAAACCAATCAAACGGCAAAAAGAACTCGGCACAATGCGGGCGATAGGTTTTTACGAAAGTGATGTACGTTTATGTTTGATCTTTGAAGCCGTTATACTTGCCACATTATCCTTGGCAGGCGGTTTTTGTCTGGCGTTGATCATTGATTGGGCGCTTTCCTTTTTGCCGTTTGATTGGTTTCCCAGCTTTGAAATCTTTTTAAAGAACGGACGCCTTAACGCCCTGTTTAAAACAGGGGAAACCCTGTTAAATATAATAGTGGTGTATATTGTTCTTATAGCCGCAGTATACGTTCCCGTTATGCGCTCGTCGCGCTCTCCGCTGCCTGCAATGCTTACCGGAAGCATTAAGGAATAACATCCACGGCAATGCTTGACTTTCTATATACGCTGATTATCTATCCCATTGAACAGATAATTGAATTGTCGTATGGATTGTCTTTTAAAACATTTCATAACGACGGCATGGCTATTCTTTGTATAAGCGTGTTGGTTAGTATTGTTACACTGCCGCTGTACTTTATGGCAGAAAAACATCAACAAACAGAACGCAATATTCAAAAGCGTCTTAAGCCAAAAATTGATAAAATTAGAGCCGTATTTCATGGCGATGAACAGTACATGATCCTTTCATCATACTATCGTCAAAACAATTACCATCCGATTTATGCACTGCGGAGTTCCATAGGCTTATTGATACAGATACCGTTTTTTATCGCGGCATATTCATATCTTTCAAATTTTGCCGCCTTAAAAGGATACTCGTTTCTTTTTATACGCGACTTGGGTTCGCCGGATAATCTTCTTTCGTTTAACGGGTTTGCGATAAATATTCTGCCCATACTTATGACGATCATAAATATTGCGGGCAGCGCAGTTTATACAAAAGATTTTCCGCTCAAAGAAAAAATTCAGTTGTACGGCATGGCAGTTATTTTTTTGCTGTTACTGTACAATTCACCATCCGGGCTTGTACTATACTGGACGGCAAACAATGTTTTCTCGCTTGTAAAAAATTGCCTGCAAAAAACAAAACACTCAAAAAAAATAGTTTATTGTGTTGTTGCCGTCTGTGTGTTATCACTTGATATTTACCTTTTGATTATTCCCCGGTCTATTTGAGCTTGTTATTGTTATGCCGTTTTCCTTTGGTGCTTCAAGAGGCTTACCTGTAAATGGATTTACAGGATTTTCAAAAATATCTTTTATGGCGAGTAACGGTG
>BNVA01000196.1 GCA_025997755.1 Spirochaetia bacterium
CATTGACAATAAACGTTCCGCCGAATATGAACCTGGTTTTAACCGCATATTGTTTCATAAAACCTCCTACACATGAAAATCAACCGGTATGCAAAACCAAGTTTCATTATTAACCAGTATTTTTTCATCGTCCGGTATCGTATAATCATAAGAATCAATGTTATAAATAATCGCATCACTGATTAAAAGTTGTTCATATAACGAACCGGCTTTGCGGTAATAATATCCGGCTCGGCATAAATCACCTTGTGCTTTCAGTTTTTCCGCTTCGGTATATGCCTCGTCTGCCGCCTTTTTCCAATCATATTTTTTCTGCCACTCAAGTAATTCTACTCTCTTTTCTTCGAGCGTTCCTCCCTGTTGTTCCAGTATCGTGTAATAGTCGAAAAAGTTTTCCGTTTCAAGATAACTGTCTATACGGCTAACCGCATCATCAACGTCACTTCCACTTGTAATAAAATAAATAACTGTGTGCATAATGCACCTCCGTTTAATAAGTTTTTTAGATGCTGACAGCACCCTATTATTATTCCCCATTCAAATGATCAAACTTCGAGCCATATTGCCACCGATAATTATCTATAACATAATCATCAATTTCGTAATCAACACCGCTTACAAGTGTTCCAAGATTTTCTTCTTCCTGTAATAGCCGTAACGCTTTCTTTGCATTTTCTACTGATGAAAACACCCCGATAATATATTCAGGTTCGGCGGCATCAATATTCAATAACCGGCATAGAAAGGCGTTTTTTTTTCGTCATGTTCTCTTACAATGGCTCTCAACCTTCTTATTTCCGCCTGACATTCAAGCAATCTATCTTCATCTGACATTGTAACCTCCAAAAATAATTTAAGTGGATCATAAACTATGTTCCGAATAAAAATCCCTCACCGTTTCCGATGAGGGTAAAATTGTAGACGGCACTATGCCGCCATTTCAAGAATGATGTCCTGGGCACGATTCATTACATCATCACCGTCAAGAAAACGCGCCATTTTGCTTTCGGCGTAAGTTTCCGTTTTGCGCTTCGGTTCCGCATTACTGCGATAATCCGCGATAGCCTGATACGCTCCCCATGCCGACCCTTTGAAGTTTTGTAAATCATCTTTCTGCTTGAAAATCGTTTTGACAAGTTCCTTTACTTCGCCATTTGAATTAAGTTGCCGTTTAGACATTTCCCTTGATGTAGGAAATAGACGATTCAACACTTTATCAATACTGACTTTTCTTCCGGCAAGCATATCCGCAAATGTTTCAAGGTCATGGAAATACTTTGAAGCCGCCCCCATTGTACGAATTGCATCATCTTGACGCGCTGCCATAATACCAAGATGTCGAATTGAAATCTTTCGTTTTGCCGTTTCCAATGCCGCTTGCAATGTATTGTTACACACTACACGAATACCGGTTAGAAAAACCTGCAATGAAGATGATCCGTCATGTGCGTTTGATAAACACAAATACGGCTGATACTCATCGCCCGCAATTCTGCCTTTGGGCATATTGATAAGCATAAACACACGCCTACCGTTCCAAAGACTACCCGCAGTTTCATAAGTGCATTTCTGTTTGTTACTTCCGATAAGCTCATCGCCGAAAGCAAACACGTCCTTGTTCTGCGCAACACAATATTTGTCCGTTACAATACCCAAAACTTCTTTTGTATCACTTCTAACATTCGCGACAAAACCGGGTATAGCCTGCGCCCAGTTGTTAGACGCAAATACCGGCACCTGATTCACTTTCCACTCAAGACGTGCGGCTTTAATGGCTTCCCCGCTTGTAACAACACCGTCTAACACCGTTCCGATTTCGTGCCAAGGGACAACGCCTTTCCCCGAAAACATCCAATCATTTTCTTTTAATCCATGCATAATATATCCTCCATAAATAAAATGAGCCGCCGTAAAGCATATTACAAGGCGGCTTTATACAGGTAGATAATATATAAAACTGAATTGAGTATATTACCAATATTCCCTTTACAGTTTCATTTATTTTGTATCTTTGGAATCTTTGTCTTACATGATTTAAGAAATGTGTTGAGCTCATTTTCCATTACCCTTGTCCTGTTTCCTAGTTTTATTGATGGTATTTTACCGGTATGTTCAAAATACTTTTCATTTATAAAATCCCTCAATGCCGGATGGATAATGAGTGTTATTTTGTCAATGCCTTCAATTATCGGAACCCCATTGTAATATACCATATTTTCCTCTTAT
>BNVA01000197.1 GCA_025997755.1 Spirochaetia bacterium
TTTAAGATCATGGCGTATCCATACCGAAACCATTGCCAAAGACATTTGTTAAGAATGTCTCTTATTTGCGGTATTATCAATTTTGAATTACACGCTCGTAAATAGGGTTATTGAACAAGTCTATTATCATTAGCGATATATGTGTCAATATATATTTATCATTTTCCAGTAAATTTTTTATTCCATTATATTTACCAACCAATTTAGCCCCTCATTTCGCATAACGTGAAAGCTATACGACGTTTTTGCGGTTGCGATAAAGGAAACCGCAGGTTTCCAGCAACCGCAAAAATGTGCCGGAGAAAAAACGCACTAAGGCCAAAGGCCGACTGCGTTTTTTCGTAGGCCAAGCCGCTACTGCGGCGTAGCGTATAGCGTATGTTATGTGCAGTGCCATTGTTACAATAAACTATTTGTATTTGTATTACCAATTGAATAATAAAACTGTAGATTATGTTTCTGACCATTTTCATCAGTATTTGTAATTGCTAAATATAATTGTATATGCAAATTATATATTGAAAGTTTAGTATTTTTTGCTGATGTTTCATCTAATTTTTGAACAATAATATATTTATATGGAGTTTTAGAGTGGTCATCCCAGTTTTTTAAATAAAAGGAGTCTATGTCCTGGCTTATATTTAATACTTTCTTTAATTTTTCTAGATTAATAATTGGGATATTTTCTATTCCATTACAAAATCGATTAAAATATTCATATGTATTTCTATCAATAAGAAAACGATTTAATTTATCCTTACTTAATATTCTTGCATTATTAATAATTATTTTCATAATTATACAATTTATCATAAGTAATTGTGGTACGAATTAATAAAGTATCTATAAATTTTGAGAGTTTTGGATAAAAATGTCCTGTAATAAATAAATGTAAGGCTGAATAAAAATAAAAATTAAATATTAAGGCATGGATAGGTGTATCAAACACTAAAAAGCCTCCATCGCCTGTTGAAATAAAATTAGCTTTGCGAACAAAATGTTCAAACAGTGTTTTTTCTTTTTTTATTACCGTGTCTATTGTGTCATCCAGTAATAGATCGAAAATAAATGGTATGAGATTTTGTTTTTCAAGATCATAATCACTATATTTATAAATATCAAATCCTAAAATAGATTTGTTTTCAACATTGACATTAAAATATTTATTGGAGAATTCTTTAATACACGATTCATCAATTTCTGTATTTTCAAAATACGACTCAACATCAATAGCGTTTAATTTATTTTTCAGATATTTTTTTTTAATCACTTTGTCCTTCCAAAATTGTCATTTTTATTCCTCCCCAAATTTATACCAATTGAAAAGGACTTAGTTAAAACTTCAAAATACTCTTTTGTAAGCCCATCGTTTTGGAACATTAAAAATAATGAATTTACATATTCCATAATTGCTGGTTCATTATTTCTCTTTGTAAAATTTATATCATTATCAATTGATAAATCACTCATCAAACAAGATAAAATATATTTTTCATTAATATATAGAAGTTTGCTTTCATCTTCATTTTTGATTACTTGGATGGGCTTTTTCTTAAAAATCCAATAATATACAATACACTGACACTTACGTTCAGAAACCCGCATGTTCTTATGAAGAAGTTCAAATTGAACTACTTCATGTAAATATCGAAGTGTAATATCCTTTACAATTGCAGTATTAATTGATACCTTATTACTAATGTCTAAATTTTCAGTGTATATTTTCAGTCTATTTAGGAATTTCAAGGCCGTGTCTTTTATTACATCTAATGATAAATGCTCCTTTAGAAAATCGTCAATATCATCAATATCTATTATCGAGCGCACTTCAGAAGGATGATATCTGATATTTTTATCATTTTTGGATGAAACAGCTTCGATAGACGAGAATATACTTTCATCAATTTCGGTCCCTTTCATTAGTAACCCATTTTAAGATACTACAAAAAACGCATCAAGTTATGTCAAAATACACCACATATAGTGTTCTTTATTATAACATCACTATATATGGTGTTATAATTTTAATTCCTAAAAATATAGTAAGCGAATTTTAATTTTTTGTCAAGAGGTCAATGGCATTGCACATAACGTGAAAGCTATACGACGTTTTTGCGGTTGCGATAAAGGAAACCGTAGGTTTCCAGCAACCGCAAAAATGTGCCGGAGAAAAACC
>BNVA01000198.1 GCA_025997755.1 Spirochaetia bacterium
ACCCTTATGGCTTAACCCCCGCTTTAAACCCAGTTTCATCAGGCACATCCCTTATAGATGCCGACATAACTGTAAAATTGCGGTTAGCCCACGTTTGGGTAACGATATTTTTAAGGAAATCTTTGCCATCTTCATCAATTTGCAGAATTTGGGCATAGAGGCGGTTTAACCGCTCTTGTTTTGCCCTAGGATCACCCATATTATACCCTCTTTAATGCCGAAATAACATTCTAAAAGGGTTCTGTCAAGTTATTTGTATCTGCTTTTGACGGCTATTTCCATTGTTTAAAGCGTCAATATTTGCTATTATATGGTCAAGCAAGGAAGGCTCTTTTGGGTACGATTGATAATGCGAAAAACCAGCGAATTCTTCAGGTGCGAAAGGCTCTGGGTTTTTCACAAAAGAAATTTTCCGAAGGGATTAAACTCAGCAAGACCTATCAAGGCAACATCGAGTTAGGGCGGCAGCCGGTAAATGACCGGATTATCAAACTTATTTCCATGACTTATGGGGCTAATGAAGAATGGCTTAAAACGGGCGCCGGGGATATGTTCGATAAAATTGAGGATCACAAGCTCCGGCAAATTATCGAACTATTCAAAAAGCTGGACGGCAACGAGCAGGACTGTGTGCTAGAGCAGTTGGAAGTGTATATAAAATATCACCGGAAAAAGTCATAGCCGGTGCCGGGTAATTTATTATGAGGCAATGCTAATGCTTGAAATTTTCTTGTCTTTTGTTATAGGATACTAAATGGTCAAGGAATAGCAATGTTCGATTTTGAGATAGCCTATTTCTTTTATAAGATATCCAAGATACTAGCTGTCTTTGAGGGAAATAAATATAAATCGGAAGCCTACTTTAAGGCAGCGATGGCAATTGATGCCTATGATAAATACGTCTCGCGTCTTATCGGCACGAATAAACTTACAAGTATTGACGGCATAGGTGAAAGCAGCGCGAAACTGATTAAGGAAATTATAGATACAAATAAATGCGGGTTGTTATCTGATCTCGAATGCAAATACAGTATAGAGGATTATTCGCTTTTATTATCGTATGGGTTGAACGATAAACTGATTAAAAAACTATTTGACAACGGGATTGCAACTTTTGGGCAATTGAAAATTGCAGTAAATACACAAAAATCTTCGTTTTTAACAAAGACTGAGTTGAACAGCGTTCAAAATTTTATTAACACTTACGATAAGATAAATGGTCAATACCTTTTTTCTTATGCTTTTTGCCTTTGTAATGAATTAACTGCGCTAATCAATGATAGTTTATCCGAAACGGCGGCAGAATTTAGTACCTCTTGGCAGGACAAAGTTGAATGCGGTAAAATTTGCTGCTTGGATACCCGCTGTCAAAGCATAATAGACATAATTAAGGCAAACCAACGCTATACAAATATTGCTGTTTACGAAAATAAAGTTGAATGCATTACACAATTCGGACTGCCTATACATATAGGCTTTGTTGGGTCGCTTGGTAACATGAACCGCATGAATATGCTTCGCGGCGATTTGCATATGCATACGACATGGAGCGATGGTAAGCATAGTATCGAAGATATGGCGGGGTGCGCAAAAGCGCTTGGGCATGAATATATAGGGATAACTGACCATTCGTATTCTTTGCGGGTCGCAAACGGAATTTCCGAGGTTGACGCAAAGCAGCAAATAGAAGAGATTCATGCGCTAAATGGGAAAGGCATACAAATATTAGCCGGAATTGAAGTTGAGGTATTGAAAGACGGTTCATTGGATTACCCCGACGCACTTCTTAGCCAATTTGACTATTGTATAGCGGGGATTCATTCGCACCTCAATCAAAGTCCTTCGCAGCTTTATGAACGTATAGAAAAAGCATTAAGCAATCCTTATATAAGCATTTTTGCACATCCTTCCGCACGGCTGCTCGGGCGGCCGGGTGCTCTGTTTTCGGAGCGCGAGCCGTATTCAGTCACTACCGAACAAATAATAGATATTTGCAAGCGGTATAATGTCGCTGTCGAATTCAATGTTTTTCCGGAACGGTTTGATGTATCCACCAAGTATTTCAAAAAAATAGCCGAAAGCGGTGTAATGCTTTCAGTTGGGACGGATTCTCATTCGGCCGCACACCTTAATTGTATTGAGTATGCCGAGTTTGCGCTTGCCGCTTATCCT
>BNVA01000199.1 GCA_025997755.1 Spirochaetia bacterium
AACTTTCAGAACAAGTACGGCAGTATGAGTGGCTCTATATCAATTTTAGAAACTCTATTAACGGTATCAGAGCATAATTTGACAGCGGAAAAGACGACCTCAAAATTATTATTGGATTATGGCGGGAGTATGAGTCAAGAGTTAGCCGGTACTTCGATGCTATTGAGAGAGAAAGAGAGAAGACTCAATCAGGCGATTAAAGTATGCTTAATACTTGGATCGGTTTGCATACTGAGTATCGCGGGAAAAGTTGTTATGGTAGTTCTAAGGGCAAAAAAAATCCCGCTACCTGAATGGATGTTATTGTGGTTTTAAATTGCCGGACAGGATCAAGTTAATGTAGTTATTATGAGACGTTCATATTTAATTGAGATAGCGCATAATGCCTTAAAAAACCCGGATAAGAGCGCGGTTGATAATATACTTAACAGCGTTAATCTAACTTTACTTGAACGTGAAATAATAATACGCTCCGAAATTGACAAAATAAATATTGAAACAATCTGTAATACATTTCAAAACTGGAATAAAAAGAGCGTGTGCAGTTATTCGCATTGCAAAAATATAAAACAAACCGGCATGATAAAAATAGGACAATATATCACAAAGGCTCCATAGAGCAGCTTGTTAGTGTCTAAAAAAAGTCTACAAACTAGCTTTCACGAAAATAAAACGGCGCTATATTTTTTGTATGAACTTTCCTGAAAATAACTATTTTGAAACCGCGCGGCACCAAATCGAACAGCGTTACCGGATGGAATTAGACCAGCTGCAAAGAGAACAATACCTTACAAGTATGAGGTATAATTCCAAACCGCAGTATCAGGCAGCGCCTGAATCTTCCCAATCACAGGTTCGCGCTGTATCCGGCGTTGAAGATGTTAGGACGGCGCCGGTCGATCCCTTTAATGTTCTATTTTTTATGGACAACGAACACGGGATAATTTATACAAAACAACTGGGTAATGACGGCGTTTCAATTATAAAGACCTACACGCTAAGCAAAGACACGGCCGCACAGGGCGATCAAAATAAAAACGAATTTTGCGGGGAGCAAGACTGCGTATGGTGTACACCAGAAACAGTATCGGCGACAACGCAATATTTGAAGTGGAACAGGGAATCGTTCACCTGCCGTAGAACGATGAATGATAGCCGCGAACTAGTTTTTGATACGTATTTAGCCGCGCTTTTTAATTTGCAAGTGAATATCGACATATTGTCCGAAGCGAAATTGCGAAGGGAACAGGCGGAGCTGCACAATCTGGAACAGTCGCGGTTATTAAACGAAATTATCACTTTACTAAAGGAAAAATGAAATGCTTGAACTGTATAAAAAAATTATCGTGATTCTTGAGGCGATGCGGCAGATGAACGAACAGGCAATGGTTTTTTGCCAGTCGGCGGGTTTTAACGGTTTTAAACGATGGCATAGAAGACGCGCGCGTAAAGCCGAATGCCGGAAACTGCAATTACTAAACGAACTATATGATAAATACCGGGAGCGGGCGCTATTTTCCTTTCAGGCGGTATCTTATTCCGCCACCGGATTAAAAGAACATCTTGCCGCATGGGATGCGCTCCTTGAAAGCAAAATTGAAAATGTCGCGGAATGGAATAAAGAAGCGTTTACCGCTACAGGATCGATAAACCGTACAGGTAAAAAAGTATTATGCTGTCTTTTAAAAGATCGTGAAAAGACAGGACGATGGTATAAGCGTTTTGAAAGTACAGGATGGTCTGTCCATGATATGCACGTTCTTGATGATCATCTGCATGAACACGAAAAAAAGAAAGAGAAAAAGGAGTAATGATAAAATGGAACTTATTGACGGGCTAAAAGAAGATTTCTGCAAAATGCTTAACGCGCTCCCTGAAGATATTAAGCCGTCCGATATTCGTGTTTTAGCGGACATAGGATCGGTTATAACCGCGGCAAAAAATCTGACCGGTAAAAAAGACTACATTGCGGAAGAACTTGAAGACGCGGAAGAACGATACATGCAGTATGTCAACAGTCAGGATCCCGCCATAATCCAATAATAATTTTGAGGTCGTCTTTTCCGCTGTCAAATTATGCTCTGATACCGTTAATAGAGTTTCTAAAATTGATATAGAGCCACTCATACTGCCGTACTTGTTCTGAAAGTT
>BNVA01000200.1 GCA_025997755.1 Spirochaetia bacterium
TCGTATATACCCGGTTCCACTTTTAAACGTATGATAGCGCCGTCAGGAGCCAAAAGAACGGCGGAAACCTCGGCACTGTAGCCTATTTCCGGTTCATTTGCTAACCCGCGAATTTTACCGTCCGGTGCAACCAATAATCCGTTGTCCTGTGCATAGTCAAGCATCTCAGGTTCTATTTTCAATTGTAGAATTGTACCATTGGGAGCTAAAATCATCCCGCTAAAATCAACATTTTCTCTAAAACGAGGTTCCGCCAATAAACTAAGCAGCAAGTTTTCAAAAATACTGGCAGGCGCATCGGCAATATAATAATTAGTTCCTACAGAATCTAATAACCATTTTCCTTCGGTTAATTTTAGTACACCACCCATACCCGGTTCCACCGCCGGAAAATCCGCTTCTGGAACATCGTTTTCGTAAGCTATTAGTAAAAATCGCCTTTCACCATAGAGGTCAATAAATACCCATCTATTATCAATAATATCAATGGTACCGGTCATACCCGGTTGGGCAAGCGGCATATAGGATTCCACCTTATCCATGTACACGGCATCCGTTAGAGAGACCGCAGTTTCATCTTCGGCAACTGCTAGGTAGTAAACTTCGGGCGGAAGAATAGCGTGCGGAATACCTTCATCATCACGGAATAACCATTGACCATCTTGATAATCCAGTATTCCGTGCATTCCGGGCTCGGCGTAGGGAAGTGAAACCTGCGCTCTTTGAAGACCTAAGTTTTCAACTGCCGTTGCAAGATCGCCTATATCCCCGCCTAAAGGCTCCCTTGCCTGTGAATAACTTTCAAGCGAATCGAATGTAAAAATATCATCCATGAGGAAGACATTGCCCTGATCATCGGTGAGTGTCCAAATACCGTCCACAATTTCAATTGTGCCAATCATTCCCGGTTCGGCATAGACAAGCCCTATTTCGCTGTCATCCGGTTCCCGTGCTAGGTAGTAAACTTCGGGCGGAAGAATAGCGTGCGGAATACCTGCGTCATTTCTGAATATCCAAAGCCCGTATTCATAATCAAGTATTCCGTGCATTCCGGGCTCTGCATACGGAAGTGAAACCTGCGCTCTTTGAAGACCTAAGTTTTCAACTGCCGTTGCAAGATCGCCTATATCCCCGCCTAAAGGCTCCCTTGCCTGTGAATAACTTTCAAGCGAATCGAATGTAAAAATATCATCCATGAGGAAGACATTCCCCTTATCATCGGTGAGCGTCCAAATACCGTCCACAATTTCAATTGTGCCAATCATTCCCGGCACGGCATAGACAAGCCCTATTTCACTGTCATCCGGTTCCCTTGCAAGATAGTAAACTTCGGGCGGAAGGATAGCATAGGGACTGCCGGTGTCATCACGGAATATCCATTGACCGTCTTGATAATCCAGTATTCCGTGCATTCCGGGCTCGGCGTAGGGAAGTGAAACCTGCGCTCTTTGAAGACCCAAGTTTTCAACTGCCGTTGTAAGATCGCCTATATCCGAATCCAAAGGCTCCCTTGCCTGTGAATAACTTTCAAGCGAATCGAATGTATAAATACCGTCCATAAGGAAGACATTCCCCTTATCATCGGTGAGCGTCCAAATACCGTCGGTAATATCTATTGTGCCTACCATTCCCGGCTCGGCATAGACAAGTCCTATTTCGCTGTCATCCGGTTCCCTTGCAAGATAATAAACTTCGGGCGGAAGAATAGCGTGCGGAATACCTTCATCATCACGGAACAACCATTGACCATCTTGATAATCAAGTATTCCGTGCATTCCGGGCTCGGCGTAGGGAAACGATGTTTGCACCCTGTCAAGACTTAGGTTCTCAACTGCCGTTACAAGATCGCCTATATCCGAATCTAAGGGCTGTCTTGCCTGTGAATAACTTTCAAGCGAATTGAATGTATAAATACCGTCCATAAGGAAGACATTACCCTTATCATCGGTGAGCGTCCAAATACCGTCGGTAATATCTATTGTGCCAACCATTCCCGGCTCGGCATAGACAAGCCCTATTTCGCTGTCATCCGGTTCTCGTGCAAGATAGTAAACTTCGGGCGGAAGAATGGCATAAGGACTGCCGGTGTCATCGCGGAATATCCACTGTCCGTTTTCATAATCAAGTATTCCGTGCATTCCGGGC
>BNVA01000201.1 GCA_025997755.1 Spirochaetia bacterium
TACGGCGGTGGCAAAGTGGGCGGATGCTCCCGCCCGTCCTTTTAAAGAAATCACGTTTCAAAAGGCGGACGGCTCCGGTGTTTTTGAAAAGCGTTTTGCAATTCCCACAGAATTCGCTTACGAACCTAATAACCTTCTTGCAGGGACAGATAGTGTGCCATGGGATGATGACGATGACCCCAATACCCCTGACATCTATATAACTTACAATGAAGGTAATGCAAAAAAGGACGGCAATGGAGAGTCTATAATCTTAAAATATGAGGACTTTCAAATTCGGGCAAACTATGTGCGGGGCGGAACTGGAACTATAGCTCAGAACTACCCGCTTTTACCTGTTTTCACGCGTGATCATTACATTGTCCATCAATATGATCCTTGGAAAGACTCACAAGGAGCTACCATCGATCCGTTGGGAATGAATTTTGCAAACAACGCATTTATCTATCAGCAATGGTCGCCGCAACAATACACAATTACGTTTAACGGCAACGGAATAGGCGATGAAACCATTTTACACAATACAACGCTTACAGGTCTTGATGCCCCTACTGTTGCCCAAAGTGGTTTGGTAGGAGTGGGCCAACATCTTACAACTTATGCGGGAACGGTAGCGTACAACGACGCAAAAGAATACACCTTTAGCCACTGGACGGATGCCCCTGAAGGCGGAGCTAGGTACTACAACACAACAAAAATAACCGGCAATACCACGCTTTATGCCCAATGGGACGTTGTAGGCGGCGTTCAATATACTTATATTCCTACAGGCGCAGCCCAAACATTTCCAGTTCCCACAACCGGTACCTACAAAATTGAAGCATGGGGGGCGCATGGCGGTGCCTCCGGCGCCGGCGGCACCGGTGGTTTAGGCGGTTATTCTGCGGGCACTATTACCCTAACCCAAGGAGAAACGCTTTATGTCTATGTCGGAGCGCAGGGCGCTGCCGGAGGACCTTTTGGTAACGGTGCAGGCGGTTCAGGCGGATACAATGGCGGCGGTAATGGCGGTAGTGCTATCACGGCGTCTGATAATAAAATATGGTACGGCGGCGGCGGCGGCGGCGGCGCTTCCGATGTTAGGGTGGTAAGAGCAATCAGCGATGCGGCATCGGCGACCGATCAAGATTCGTTAAAATCCCGCATCATAGTTGCCGGCGGCGGCGGCGGTGTTTGTTTCGGTAGTGCTGCCGGCGCAGGCGGCGGAACAACTGGCGGGAACAGTACCGGCTATCAACAGATGGTAGGCGCGACCCAGACCGACGGCGGCGCTTTCGGCAGAGGCACGAATGGCGGCAATGGTATTAACTATAACTCTTCCGCAGAAGGACGCGGTGCAGGCGGCGGCGGTTACTATGGCGGCAGAGGCGCACCGTCAGGAAGTGGAGTATCTCAATGGGGTTCAGGCTCCGGCGGTTCAGGCTACGTTAAGGGCTTAGCCGAAACGACCGGCGATACAAGCATGATGTCCACTGCACCGGAATTTACGGGTTTAACATTTACAGGCGGCGTAACAATAGCCGGACTAAACACAGGCAACGGCAAGGTGGTTATAACCTTCATACCTGATTAAAAAATAGAGAACGGCTTACGATAAAGAAGGTTAGGTACTATTCCCTAAGGGGATGGTACCTAGCCTTTTTTGTATAAGAGTACACGGAGAACACAGAGGGTAAATTGAATTTTTATTTCCTATCTCTGTGATCTTTGTGCTCCTTCTTCACTTTGTGGTTTTTATTAAAATATTTCCGGTAAAAAGATCTCCTGCCATACAAGCGCTATGCGGAATTTCGCCGTACATAGGGTACTAAATCTATATGGAGGCGTTATGGAAAGAGAATTAGTATCCCTGCTAAACGATTATGTTTTTAAACTTGTCTTTGGCGATCAAAAAAATATCAAAAATCTGGAAAGCCTTTTAAAAACTATTCTAGACCTGCCGCACGAGGAATACGCGGGGCTTACCATCGTAGACCCTTTTTTAAAGCGGTTGTGGAAAAATGACAAAATGGGCATCTTGGACGTAAAAGTACTCACCAGGAGCAAAAAGGTGATCAATGTCGAGCTTCAGATTGAGTTTCTTAGCGTTATGCGAAAGCGTGTGGTGTATTATCTGGCAAAATTGATAGCCGAACAACTAAAAA
>BNVA01000202.1 GCA_025997755.1 Spirochaetia bacterium
TGTCTACCAGATTATTGATGCGGTGGTCGTGGGTACGATCAATTCGCCTAACCCGAAAAATAACAACAACTGTGCGTGGCTTCCCCTTGATGTGCTGCAAGACGATGCGGGTATGATGCTTGATGGGCACGTAACAGAGTTATTGATACGCGCCAAAAACGCCGATGATTCAGCCGTTCCCGGTCTGTTTGAATCGCCGCAAACGATTACCGCGAATATCGCCAAGTCGGTAACATTGCCGCCTGAGTTGGGCATTTTCGGCTGGGAAACATACAGCGTCGATTACCTTGCCGCCGCCGCAGGAGACAACTGGAGTACGCGCATTATGGTAATCATTTTGTTTATCCTGTCGTTTCTGGGCATTGCAAACACGATGCTGCTGGCTATTCTGGAGCGCACCAAAGAAATCGGCATGATGCGCGCACAGGGCATGAGCGACGGGCAGCTCGTCTTTACCTATATGCTTGAAGCCGGTATGGTGGGCTTTTTCGGTGCGGCACTCGGCGTCATAATTGGGTGCCTCATAAACATACCGATGGTGAAATACGGTATCGACTTTTCGCAGATGATGGGTTCGATGAACGGCAACATGGGCTACCGCGTCAACGGCATATTCCGCTCCGCGTGGAACGTGCCCGTCATTATAGGAAGCGGCATTATCGCGATGTTATTGTCTTCGGCAACGGCATTTTTTCCAACGCGCCGCGCACTCAAAATGCCCATCACCGAAAGTTTGCGGTTTGAGTAGGAGTTACTATGAAAACAAATAGTCTATCGACATTGGCTACGATTGCGGCTCGGAATATCAAACGGAATGTACGGCGCACCTCGCTGTGCATTGTCGCTATCGCTATCGCGGTATTTTTTACCATCGTTATGCAGCACATCAAGGGGAAGCCACGCACAGTTGTTGTTATTTTTCGGGTTAGGCGAATTGATCGTACCCACGACCACCGCATCAATAATCTGGTAGACATGACGCACAACGCCGCCTTCGTCTTTTATGTCGATTACCGTGGAGATGCGTACATCGTTGTTGTCACCCTCGCCGCCAACGTGAAGTTTTTTTGCCGTTTCGGCGCCGAGCACAATTTCAAACGCGCCGCTTTCGATAAAGCGCCCCTGCTCAACCCAACCGGCGTAACGCAACAGAGCCGCATCTGCTTCGGGATCGATAGCGTTAAACTCTATCGGCGCGGAACCCGTCTCTGAAAACAGTGTGCCTGAAAAAACAAAACGCGGGGCGCTGTCGTAACCGGCAGTGTCGAGGGCGGCGGCATACGTTTCCCAGTCTGTAAAATTTTCATACATCGGTTTTTCGTCCAGCAAGTCGAGGTAGGCACGCGCTTGCAATTTTGCCGCGCCCATTTCGTAGTTTACAATATTCCGCTTCGATTCAATGTTCATGCCCACAAGCCAGCCGTCCACAAAGATGTACATAGCCACGCTCACCATGATTGCGATGCAGGTGAGAATCGTTTTAACTCGGTGCCGCGCCAAATTGCGAAATGCAATGCGCTTCAATTCGATGATACTTGAAATTGCCGTCATTTTAGCTCCTCGCGCTCGACCTGTCCGTCACGGATATGCACGATGCGGCGGGCGAACTCCATCACCATTGGGTCATGGGTTGAAAAGATAAATGTCGTCCCTGCGCTGCAGTTCAGGCGAAGCATCAATTCTAGGATTTCGCGGCCTGTTTTTGAGTCAAGGTTTGCAGTCGGCTCGTCTGCCAGAATAAGCGCCGGCTCCTTGACAAGGGCGCGGGCGATTGCCACCCGCTGCTGCTGACCGCCTGACATCTCCTTAGGCCGGCGATTTTCCATGCCTTGCAAGCCCACCTCGCTAAGCGCCTCTAGGCTCCGCTCCCGCGCCTCATTTTTATCCACGCCAAGCAGCGTTAAAGGAAAGCTTACATTTTCAATGCAGCTTAACACGGGAATCAGGTTGTATGCCTGAAAAATAAAGCCGATACTATTCCGCCGCAAAAGCGCCAACTCCTTTTTCGACATGGCGGACACATCCTTTCCTGCGATAGCAATGTTCCCAGAAGTAGCCGTATCCAGGCACCCCGCAAGGTGCAAAAACGTAGACTTCCCGCTCCCCGAAGGTCCCGCTACCGCCG
>BNVA01000203.1 GCA_025997755.1 Spirochaetia bacterium
ACTCTCCCCCGCACCAGCACCGGGCAGTGATGTCCGGTTTTTTATTGCTCTTATATCTTCAAACTATCTACGTTCAAGTACATAAGATTTACTTTTCTATTCATCTTTCATCTTCTACCTGCTTCTTAAACTCATCGAAAGCTTTAACAAGCCATTCAGGAGCTCCGGGTTTAAGACAACTTTCGCATTTATCCCCATCATAATCCTTAAACTCTTTCCATTCTTTAGTCTTCATAAATTCCGGCATTTCAATTATCACTTTAGACCTCCTAATAATTTTTTTAGCTTTTCGCCTACTTTTTGCGCTATCGCTCGTGGGCTTGGACTATGCATATATTCTGCGAATGCTTCTGCTATAAATTCAAGCGAATCTACTGATCCATACTCAGACAGATGCTTTATTATTATCGTGTCTGTATTATTCAAGCCTAATTCGCTCATTACTTCCTCTTGTATTTTATCAGATATTTCCTTGTATTTTAACCCTAGTGATTTTGCTATCTTACCAGTTATCGCATGACCTACTTCATGTGTAACAACACTTTTTTCGTCTGTTCCTACAGGATGGAAGCCGCTATTAACGGAAGCAGCATATACATAGTGAAATTTTTCAGGGTCTTTATACCATCTTCCTGCTAGTTCAATCTCACCTGTTTGCATATTAAACCGTGCACATGCTCTTGTCAATCTATTATTTATGCTTATTTCTGTAACTGCCCCTTTTGCCGCCGGTATTTTTTTATATGTTTTTTCAAGACTGTCTATAACATCCTTTCTTGTATTTACGCCAAACTGTTCTAGTCCATTTTCTTTAACACCTGTAGCCGTAAATCGGTCTGTTATTTCTTTTTCTATACCACCTGCCGCCCCGCTTACTACTGGTTCGTCAATTTCGACAGTGGGTTACCGCCAATATCAACACCGTCCGTGCCGGTTTTCATTTCCCCATCATACGCGCCGCTGTCTAGCAGTTTTTTCATCTTAGCGTCAAACTCGTCAATGCTTAAAAACTTTGGGCGGATTGTGCACATACAGCTCGGGTGGTAGGGCGGAGTTCCGATTGGTTCACCTTCGTATAAAACAGGTTTTGTATGCTCCTTATCGTCGTAGAAAATTCCGTCAGCGCCTAAATACTTGCCTCCCCTTACTTCTTTCGCATAATCATCACAATGGCAGTGCCACGAATCGCGCCCTTTCTCTAAAACAATCTCTGCCTTGCCGTCATCTACCGCCGGATTATTCCGCGCTGTTTCGGCTTGCGAATTGTTGTACTCTGTCCACATTTCCGTGCGTGTTATTCTTATAGCACGATAATCACGCCCCGCACCGGAAAGTCTTTTTATATAAGAGTTATTTTGCTCTGTAAGCCGTTTACCAGTTTCGTTGTAATACTGCTCTCTTGCCAGTTTACCCGCCTGTTGCGGACTAATTCTATCCGCAATCAGTCCATCATAAATATCTGTGTATTTCTTAGGAGGCTTCTGTAATCCAGGTCCCCAACTGCCGCGAACAAATGTGCCGTTGATGTGTTCCTCTAAGTCTTTGGTGATTTGTTTTACATCTACGCCGGTTGCCAAGCCTTCACGAACAACACCCAGTATCTGCGCTTCTTTTTCTTGCGCCGCTTTATCTATGATGTCGCCGATACTCCACACCTGCATCGGTCTTGTTGCGCCGCTCAAATTAAAGCGGCTGGTAAATTCTGCCAATTTATCACTAGTTATCTGTTTTATCTTTCCTGTTTTTGGGTCTAGCACATATCTCGTTTCCTTAAATGTATTTCCTTGTAAAGTTTTCTTAATCTTTTGCACATCGATAGTTTCTCGTAACCCCGATGATTTTATCGCATCGTCAAGCACTTTGTCGTTTAACTTTTGTACCGCTTCCGCGCCTTTGCCGGAATACTTGTCAATAATTGCTTTGATACCAGCCGCATAAGTTTCGCGATCAAAGTAATTCATGGTAACGGCGCGTTTAGCAACCGATAAGAGCAGTTTGTTTAGCTCCGCCTCCATTTCCTTGTCCTGCCGCTCCAAGTAACGCGCGATGGCGGATTGGACTTTTTCGATCTCTTTTTGGGTCATTTTTTACGACCATTGCACTTTGCTTTACATTTTTTATCA
>BNVA01000204.1 GCA_025997755.1 Spirochaetia bacterium
AAGCGGGCGTTACACTCATTCAAGGCACAGCTTTAATTGAAAGTGCAAATGTGGTGAGTGTGACGGGTTGCAGTACTTGCGACGGCAGAAACTGCAAAATCGAAGCAAAAAATATTCTTGTAACGGCGGGTACTGTTCCTGAGCATGTTCCTGTGGAAGGACACGATTTGCCTCATGTCTACACAAGCGACGCATTTTTAGAAGGCGCAGGATTATTCCCAAAAAGGCTTGCTATTATCGGCGGCGGCGTTATCGCCATCGAATTTGCCTTCATCTACAGCGCATTGGGTTCCCAAGTAACCCTGCTTGTACGGCGTACCCCTTTCGCCGATATGGACAGGGAAATCGGGCAGAACATAACACTGCTATTAAAGAAAAAAGGCGTAACGGTAAACACGCTGACAAAGCCGGTTAAATTTGCAGAGGAAGACGGCGGGGTACGTGTCTGGACGCAGACCGGAGAAGAACCTGAGCAAAAGAGCATTGTAGTTGATGCGGTGCTTATGGCGGCAGGGCGTAAATCAAACGCAAAAGAAATATTCAGCCCCGCCGCTCTGCCCGATCTCGATGAAAAATCTTACATCAAAGTAAATGAAAAGTTCGAGAGCAGCATAAAGGGCATATACGCGGCAGGCGATATTGTTTCGGGAGCAATGCAACTGGCACATGCGGCAAGTGCAACAGCGGAAGCGGCGGTAGAAATTATCGCGGGGGGAAATGCGCCGCATAAATTTGTAATACCTGCTTGTGTTTACACCACGCCGGAAATTGCGCAGGTAGGGCTTAGCGAAGATGCGGCAAAAAAACAAAACCTTCCGGTTATTTGCGGCAAGGGTGTTTTTGGCGCAAACGGCAAAGCGCTTTTGGAAAATCAGGAGCGCGGCTTTATCAAACTGGTGTTTTCGGCAGATACGCAAGTCCTGCTGGGCGCACAGTTTTTTTGCAACCGTGCCACAGACATTATCGCATGGGCTGTTCAGTGTGTAACAAGCGGGCTAAATGCGGCGCAAATAAAGGAGGCCGTTCTGCCGCACCCCACCTATTGCGAAACGATACACGCAGCATTAAACGATGCCGCAACACGGGGAGGTTTAAAGATTTAATTTCAACCTATTAAAATCTTCCCCGGCATGATACGAGCTTCTAACCAAGGGGCCGCTTGTAACGCTGCGTATACCCAGCGCCAAGGCGGTCTCTTTATATTTTGCAAACACATCGGGATGTACATATTCCCGCACCGGATAGTGAGAAAGCGAGGGCTGCAAATACTGACCGATAGTTACAATATCACAATTCGCATCTGATAATTCTTTTAGTAATGCTGTAACTTGCCCCTCACTCTCGCCAAGACCCAGCATAAAACCGGATTTTGTCAGCGTCGGCGGACTGAACAATTTAACACGGCGTAAAAGTTCGATAGAGCGCTGAAAGACTGCCATAGGCCTAACTGAAAAATACAATTCCGGAACTGTCTCAACATTATGATTAAGTATATCGGGAGCGGCAGATAAAACTGTTTTAAGCGCACCGGCATCTCCCTTAAAATCGGGAATTAAAGCCTCCACCGTCGCAGCCGGAAGTTTTTCACGGATCGCCTTTATTGCCGCTGCAAAATGTCCCGCTCCGCCGTCGCTTAGATCATCACGGGTAACCGAAGTTATAACAACATGGGAAAGGGACAGCTTGAACGCCGCCTGCGCAACTTCAAGCGGCTCCGCCGAATTCAAAGGCTCCGGTACGCCCTCGTTTACCTTGCAGAAGGTGCAGTTGCGGGTACAGTTGCTGCCCATAAGCAGAAAAGTTGCGGTTCCGCTTTTAAAACATTCACTCTGGTTCGGGCAGCCGGCCTGTTCGCAGATGGTATTAAGACCATGATCTTTCAAAACCCGTCCCACTTTGCCGCAGCGTGATGCGCCTTTCTCAACTTTTAACCAGCCGGGTTTTCGAAGATGCTCCATAGTAATTCTTCCTTCTTTATATTTCCAAAATATTGGCTTGTATCAAATTTATCTAAAATATTACTTATATGAGTTTGATTATAATTTTCTCCGGTTAACGCATCTGTAATATCTTTTATATTTTTGTCGCCGAAAAAATCCCCAAAAATTGC
>BNVA01000205.1 GCA_025997755.1 Spirochaetia bacterium
AAAATTGCCGTGGTTTTTAGTAGCAATATTATCAGTAGCGTTGGTTCCGCCACCCGTACTGAGTGAAAGTCTACCATCAATGACGACGGTGGCGCCTGTGCCTACTATCAAGCCTGAATTCGTACCGGAAATATTTAAGGCAGCCCCTTTATCAATGGTGAGTGCTGCTGCCGAACTACCGGTACCATTCGGCGCTAAATTTATCACGCCGCCAGAACCACCGGGCGCATCATCACTTAAATTTATTGCTCCCCCTGATT
Source organism: Spirochaetia bacterium (assembly GCA_025997755.1). The sequence goes on from BNVA01000205.1 coordinate 261, forward strand.
CTACTTTAACAGTCGCTTTACTACCTACATTAAGTGTACTTGAACCGCCTATATTAACCAAACCGCCTTGTTTAATATCTAAACTCTTATCGTCTTTGATAGTTATTGTTGCATTGGTACCGGAGCTAAGTACTCCCCCTGCCCCTATGGTAACATTTTCGTTCGGTGCATAAGTAGTAGTACCGCCAGGCAAAGTTACTTGCGATTTAACATTAGCAGCCGAGTTTTCATCCAGTTTTATACCGTATGATTTTGTCGTGCTGCTATCTAGGTTTAGTGCTTTTTGGAATGCATCAGGACTGCTGGGATGCCCCGCAAAGTCTATGACTCCGCCGGATAGCGTTATGTTTCCTACTGTAAGGTTGTTGGCCGCTATGCGTGCAGACTTGAAGCTGCCGGTCTGTGTGTATTTTGTCAAAGCCGAAAAAAGCGGACCGGTATCTGTACTGGTGCCCGCGACAAAGCGTCCTTCAACATTTAGTGTCGTCAACTTCTCAAAGGTGGCTATAGCAGTGGTATTGGTTACAAGCGTGTTTGGACTCTTCACCGTAAGTTCTGTAATATTGGGGAATGCATCAGCGCTTCCCGCGTTCAAGTGTCCGTTCAGAGTCAAAGCACCTTTCAAATTGTCAAATCTTTGTTTGTTTCCACCTGCACCACCATCTTGGAATACTAAATACCCGCCCTTTTCCACATTGAGGTTTTCAACACCCCCTACCTGATTTTCAGTGGTTCCTTTTACTAAATTTAGATACCCTGCTACTATGAGATTACTGGCGTACTTACCCGTGCCATCCGTTACTAAAGTATCCTTGCGGATAGTAACAGATCCCAAGTCAGTCGTACTTCCGGTAATATCAACATACATGTTCACCGCAAAAGGCGCATTTGCCAACTTCACATAATCATAAGTCTGTTTGACGGTTATACTACCGCCAGATACCTTTATCGAAGGGTAGAACTCAGAATCATCAAGCAATGCTGTCTGTCCGCCGAGTCTGCCGCCTTCAAAAATCAACTTTGCTTCGGGTGAGGCAGCAGTTAGAACACGTCCAACATCGCCTGCGTTCTTTACAAATAAGCCTGAATTCGCATTAGCTACAATGGTAACCGCCTCATCATTTATAAAACGATTCGTTACCTCTTTGAGTGCTTTCGTGTATTCACCTACGTTATCTTGGTCGGGAGCAAAAAGTATCGCCGAATGGAGAAATCCGTCAGAGCCGGTTCCGCCTGTACCAATTTGGCCGTCAAAATCAAGAACGCCGCCTTCAAAAACTCTTACCACACCTTGTGGTTTTTCAAGGTACTGATACGGTGAATCTGGAAAAGCGGGATCGTCTTTTACAAATAAAGTGTCACCCAGAGGAGACCGTAAATAACTGGGACGCTCGCCGATTATGAGTTTACCTTCTGCCGTACCCGCAACCAGAATCGCACCCTTATAAATATTGAGTTCGCCGCCCACCGTTAAGCCGGTTCCGCCCGGAATTAAATCACCTACAGGCAAAGAATCGGGAGTACTAATACCGAATGTACCGCCGCCAAGGTTTAGAATAACACCCTTAGGAATAAATGATGTCTGATTTATCAGGGCTTTAGCCTCGTAGTCTTCCCCATTTATCGGTGCGCGATTCTTGCCCAAAAGCCCTGCTGTCTCCGCAGTGCTGTACAAAGCATACGTGTCGGGACTAACCGCCGCGCCGTTTGGGTCCAATGCCAGTGCGTTTTTTAAACCGGCTTAACGGTGGGCGGCGAACTCAATATTTATAAGGGTGCGATTCTGGTTGCGGGTACGGCAGAAGGTAAACTCATAATCGGCGAGCGTCCCAGTT
>BNVA01000206.1 GCA_025997755.1 Spirochaetia bacterium
AATTTATTCATTGCATATTCTGTAGGCGTGTAAGACGAAAATGATGACGATGAAAAATTAATTGATGTTCCAACAGCGTTCATTCCGTTTTCATCAAATCCGGCATATATGGAATTCCTAAAAGAGAAATTCGACAGCACAGGAATGTTTTTGAAAAAACTTATTGTTTCCCAAGAAACGGTAGATACAAGATCGAATCGCGGCTGTGATTTTTCTGCAATTAACCCATAAACGGTAAGTGAATTGCTCATACCCGATCCGAATATTTCCCAAGGCATACGGGTAAGATTCGTAAGTGAAACACTTACATTAGGCCATAATGATTTTGACTGATAGGGCATATTGTAGGCGCTCTCTTCTTTATCGCCATATAAAAAAGTTTCGTAAAAAAACCATGAACAATTCATAGATGCTCTAATCGAAATATTTGTCCTGCCGTTCCAAAGCGGAATACGTTTTGTAGCGCTTACCGAAAAATCTATTATGCGTAAGCCGGGGCTTGTTTCAAAATCATTTTCCATAACCGAATCATGGAATTCGGTTATGATAGGCAGCCCCAAACTAAAATTGTACCACGTTAGGCTTATAGGAGCCATTTTATGATGAGCGTCATAAGCTGCGCCTAAAAATAAAAGGTTATCATCGGCAGGATCGGCAAGAAATGTAAAAATACCGGCGCCGTCAAAGTGCAGCTTTTTAAAATTACCTTCCACATTAAGAGCGGCTGTGCCGTCCGTGAAAATTGCGTTTACCATTGGGTTCACTACAGGATATGGAACCCATAGTTTTAGCGGATTAAAATATTTAAGCGGAAAATAATTTTTTTCCCTAGTGTCAATAACCAGTGGTTTGTTTTCTTTTTCCAATTCCAATGCTATGGATGTCCACTTGTCTTCCCACAGCACGGGTTTTAAATCTATAGTTCTTGTTTGATCTTCGCCGTCGGCCGCAGGGTAGCGCATAACGGCATCCCAGATAGAAAAAGACGCCCTGTAATAAACATCTCCTTCAACCCGCACCGGATTAAAAATACCGCCTGAAAAATCAGAGACCGAAGAATTTGCGCTTAACGTTACGCCGGTTTCTATTGCAGCATTGGAATCTATAGGAATTTGAACAAGTTTATACAAGCGGTCATCATTATTATTTGAAAGTAATAAACTATCTTTTTGAAACCTTAAACCGCGCATATACTTAAATAATTCCGGCTCGTCGTCGGATTTAAGCGCGTATATTTGCTTTGTCTCATAATCAAAAAAAGATAATTCACGAACGCCTCTTTTTGCCGATGTAAAAGCAATCAAATTGCCGTTTATAGGAGAGGGATTAGAAAATGAAAGTTCATCCGTACCCTTTAACAGTACTTCCTGCGAATCACCTTTTTTGTCATCGCCGTTCCGGTAAACGATATTGCTCTTATGTCCTATTGTGTTAAGCGCAATTACGCCGTCACGAAAATACCTTGCGTTGTAGAGTCCGTTCCACCTGCGTCCTGTTAAAAAACCGTTTTGTATGCTGTATTCAACAACAACGGCACGGGAAAGCTGTCCTGTATTTGCTCCCAATCTTAAATATGTTGAAACAAGAATATTTTTGCCGTCTTCAGAAACATCCAGCGCATAAGCTATACTATCCAGTGAGACCGCATTCCTTGTTTTTTTTGAAACAGGATCGTATTCAATTACTTTCTGCGCTGCGCTGTCCAGAAAATAAATTTTACCGCTGCCCGCAGCAACATCTTTTATCAATGCCTTGCCGCCGTATATTAAACCATCTTTATTTTCTTTTACATCTTGCAGCTCTAAACTTTTTTTAAAATCATTCCATGCTTCCAATATTGGTTTTTCATAAACTTTTTTGAATATATCGTAAAAACCAAAATTATAAAAAATAAGAGATATATGAAATTGTCTGCCCATCTGTTTCCAAAGTTCTGCGTACTTTTCCATGCCGTACGTTTCTTGAAGGTATGTAGAAAATAGTCCGCCGTAATAATAATAAATATGACCGTTAGGCGGCAGGTCGTAGACACCTTCCGCTTGAAACGGAGTTTTAAACTTGTTTTCGATAATGTCCTGACGCAAATATT
>BNVA01000207.1 GCA_025997755.1 Spirochaetia bacterium
GTTGGAGCCTGCCGTCGAAGCAATGAAAGCAAACTCCGGTGAGGGGTTTTTAGCCATGCTGAACGCTGCCGAGTCTGCCGCCTGCGAAGGTGTTGAAAAAACAAAAGAATATCAGGCAAAATTCGGACGTGCCAAATCACTTATGGAAAGAGCAATCGGTTTTCAAGATGCGGGGGCTACTTCCGTTTGGATCATATTCCGCTCAATGCGTGAGTTTGCGGCAGGATTGTAAAAAAGTTATGGGAGACAATTATGACTATTGTTATCGGTTGCGATAATGCCGCCGTTCCAATGAAAACTATGCTTATCAAGTTTCTTGAAAGCAAGGGAGTAACGGTTGAAAATGCCGGTTGCAACAGTGCCGATGACCCCACAAATTATCCTTCGGTAGCGAAGCGGGTTTGCAAGGCGATAATTGAATCTGGCTATTCCAAGCGAGGCATCCTTGTCTGCGGTACCGGAATAGGGATGTGTATGACGGCAAATAAATTCCGCGGTATACGGGCTGCCGTCGCCCACGATAATTTTTCGGCGGAGCGTTCAATTCTAAGCAATAATGCAAATGTGTTGTGTATGGGCGAACGTGTTATAGGGCATGAGCTTGCAAAAAAAATTACCGGCGAATGGATCACGTTGGAATTCAAAAAAGGACCCTCAAGTCCAAAGGTGCAGGAAATAATCGACATCGAAACGCAAAACATGAGATAAAAAGCCGCACCGCAGATCGGCACGGCTTTCGCTGTGAATGAACTACCGTTTGTCTTTTATTTTTTCCTTTTCTTTAGTTATCTTTCCTTCAAGTTTATCAATCATCTTATCTATCACGGTGCTTAGATCGTAGTCTTCTTCTTTAACATAAGCTTTTACACCCCATTTAAAATTTACCGAAGCATCGGCTTTGAAGCTCGTACCTTCTTTGCTCAATGTTATGATAAGGTCTACGATCATATTTTCCGCATTGCGGATACGAGTCAGTTTTTTATCGAGATACTCCCGATTTTCTTCTTCAAGTGAAAAGTGCATTGCCTTAATTTCTACGTTCATAACAGCCCCCATAATCTAAGATTCATTATTTTAACACATTTAGCGTTATTATTCAATTAAAGTTCCGATCCCTTCGTCGGTAAAAAGCTCGGTAAGTAAAGAATGAGGAATACGTCCGTCTATTATGTGAGCTTTTTTTACTCCGTTGGCAAGGGCGAAAGTGCAGCAATCCGCCTTTGGGATCATACCCTTACTTAATATGCCGTCTTTTTTTAATGTTTCAAGTTCGTTTATTGATGCGTTGCTTATAAGGCTTGCCTTGTCGTGTACATTCCGCATAATGCCGAGTACATCAGTTATAAGCACCAGTTTTTCGGCGCATAACGCGGCAGCGATATTAGCGGCGGCTGTGTCCGCATTTACATTCAAAGAATGTCCTGCCGCATCCTCAATACCCATAGCCACCGGAGAAATAACCGGAATTGCTCCGGCGGAAAGAATATTTTCCAAAATGCCGGTGTTCACTTTTTGAATATCACCGACTAATCCTAAGTCGGGAGAGAGAACACGCACCGCCTGCAGCAAAGCGCCGTCTATGCCGCATAAACCTATTGCGTTCCCACCTTCATTTTGTATCAAAGTACATATATCCTTATTTACCTTGCCGCAGAGTACCATTTGGACAATATCCATAGTTTGCTCATCGGTGTACCTTAATCCATCAACAAAACGGCTCTCTTTACCGCAGGTTTTTAACATTGCATCTATTTCCGGCCCGCCGCCGTGTACAATCAATACCCGTATACCTACAGCCGACATAAACACAATATCCTGCACGACTGCCGTTTTTAATTCTCCGTTGATCATTGCATTGCCGCCGTATTTTACAACAACGGTTTTACCGCGCAATTTTTTTATATGCGGCAGTGAGCGAACCAACTGCGCCGAATGTTCATCATTTTTTGCTATCATAACTTATTGTACCTCAAAAATCTCTCATCCTCAAGGAGGCGAACCGAATTTTCCTTGTAAACGCCAAGAGA
>BNVA01000208.1 GCA_025997755.1 Spirochaetia bacterium
GATTTTTCCAAAGAGACGCCTGCACATGGATTGTGATACCGCGTCCTATACCGTTTCTGTTATAAATACTTTTAACAATCTCGTCCCATGTAGAGCCGCGCGCCATAACACCGTCGTATAAAAACTCGCCCCTGTAATTGTGCCCGCTCTCCCATAAGGACGGCAGGTATCTGTTTAAGTACATAAGGCAAATGTTTCTGGCATTTGCTGCGCTTGTTGAATAATCCATTGCTGGCGGTCGTGGATAATTGTCTGCATAATACCGTGAATTATTTAATTCGGGAGTAATATCAGCTATTATCCTATTCACATATTCCGTTTTACTTAATGAATATTCATAACTTAAATTCATCCTGATCGCCGGTTGTCTACCTTCTTCATAAAAATCAAATTCAAAATGAAGATTAGCCCTGCTGCCGTTTAACACAAAAACGGTATGATCATCCTTGTGCAGATACTGGCCTAAGCCCTCGTTCCAGATATACTGCGCGGCAATACCCAAAAGCTCGTCATTCGAGGGCAGCACAAGCGCGGGCTTCTTGTTAAGCGTTATCGTATTCCCCGTCATGGCGGTTATCTTTGTTTCATCCGGTATTTCCCCTGTGGAAGAATAAATGTAGTATCGGGACGCGTCCGTCAATGCCGGAAAGTTCTTGCCGTTTTCCGCTTTTAAAACATAACTGTCGTAGTCGGCTAAAGCCGTAAAAGTTCTTAAATCGTTCGGGATTAGCTCCTGAATAACAGTAACTACGCGCCTCTTGCCCATAAAACGGAAATGGTTAACGCCGGATGCGTCGGGCGCGTTTGACAGCCATACCGTCTGGGGCTTTTTTACCGTGCCGCCTAACGCCATGCGTGAACCGAAAAAAGATATACTCCCCGGATAATCTCCCGCTCCTGAAAAGATTCTTTTCCCGTAAGACTGCTCCGGATATAATTCTTTTTTATCGTAGTTGTCAATAATTTTATCCTCTATTTTGTAATCAAAGAAAATTTTATTTATGCTTAAGCTGCCGTTGTAATGTTCGATCATTATCACGGGATAACCGCGGTGGACAAACACGATTTTATTTTCCGCCTGCGAGTACTGGACAAAGGGAATATCAGAAGCGGCATAAAGATTCGTAGGCAGCAATTCCTCCTCGATGTCGGCTTTGTAGTAACCCACCGAATCGGCTTTTTCCACTTCCGCGTTATACGCCAGTCCGGCTTCACGGCGGGCGCTGTTTGCTTCCTCCTTGTCGACTACGGATTGGTTATAACTTTGTTCCGCCCCAAACAAAATTGTTTGCGCCGCGGCAACACCGCTTTCATAGTCCGCAATTCCCGCGTCGATTCGGGCTTGCTCATATATCTCTCTTGCCGTTTCAAAAGCGTTTGACTTATTGTTTACGTCTTCCTCCGCCCTATCCGCGGCGGCTTTGCTTTGGTTATATGCCGCTGTTTGTTCTTCGACCTGTGTTTGAAGGCTGCCGATTTGTTCCTGCTGTTCAGGCGTAGGCTCGTCTCCCGCCTCATCCATCAAGGATTGTAAATCCGCTTCCAGCCTTTCAAGATAAGCCCTGTCATTTTCCGCCCGCGTACTGCGTTCCTGCAGTACGATGTTAGCGTTTGTTAGCGCGTCATTAGCATCGTCATAATCGTCCAGATAATTTCTTATTGATAAAAGCGCGTTGTTTAGCGCTTCTTCTTTTTCATTAAAATCATTTTGCGCCGTTTGGTAGAGCGCGTATTGCTCCGCGGCGGCTTCGCTTTTTGTTTCATAAATTGCGTTGGCTTCGTTAAAAGCGTTGCGTGAATAAAGGATACCCTGCTCGTATTCCTCCGCTTTTGCCAGTAATCCTTGAAGCGTTACTTTATCATTATTCGACAAATCCGCCTTTGTCCATTCCGTGCCTGTAAAAACACCGTCCTTCCACACGCGGATTTTACCGGACGCGAACTCTAATATATAAGAATTACCCGCGGCAATAACAAACGGAA
>BNVA01000209.1 GCA_025997755.1 Spirochaetia bacterium
AAAGTCCCAGAATAGCGTTAAGAGGTGTTCTTATCTCGTGACTCATCGTCGCCAAAAACTGGCTCTTTGCAAGGTTAGAGCTTTCCGCCGTTTTAATATCGCTTATGTTTATTAGTCCGCCTATTATTAAAGCCGGTTTCCCGTCTTTCCATTTTGTAATATGTCCCGAAGTTATAGCCCAGATATATTTTCCGTTTTTGTGGCGTATGCGCAATTCTGAACGGTAGTGGTTTATCGTTCCGTTGATGTACCAGTTAAGCTCCTCCATAACGTGCGCTCTGTCATCGCTGTGAATAATGTCAAACCATGTTGAGGGCGTCTCGTGTATAGCTATGACCTTACGCTGTTGCTTGCTGAATTCGAACCATGTTTGGGGCGCCAATTGTACGGTAATATCGCTAAAGCCGACAGTTTGTATCTCGCTGGGATCGTAGCCGAACTCATCTTTAAGGTGATAGCTAAAAGTCAGCCTGTCGTTTGACACGTCCAATTCCCAATAGGTTAGTTTTGATATTTTTGCCACCGTATCAAGGTGTTCCTGTTTTAGCTTTAAGGCGTCTTCCTTTTCCCTGATAAGTTCGGCGCTTGTGGTATTCCGTAGTATAATGGAACCCAGTAATAGGCTGGTAAAGCGCAGCAAACTAACAACTTCCTGATCGGCGAAATAACGCTCCTCTTCGCAATCTTCAAAGTCCATCCACCCCCAAAACTGCCCCCTTATGAAGATCGGTATGATGAGAAAGGCGCGAACAGCTAGTCCGTCAAGGTAGCGTTGGGTTTTTATATGCCATTTATGCCGTGGCTCATTTATGATCTCGTTCTGCATCATGGCATCGCGCAGATCCGGTATATTGTCATAGCAGGTGCGCACTTTCGTTAGCTCCCATGCCGGTGATACTGCGATATTGTACGTCCACTCATAGAGCTGCTTGCAGCAAAATAGCCCGTCGCTGTCCGTAAAATTTTCCCAGATAGTGGAGCGGTTTACCTCTAAAAAGAATCCCACCTGCTTTAGAAATTCCAGAATTGCGTCTTCAAATTGATCGGGTCCGGCTATTTGGAGCGTGGCTATATTATCATGAATAATAGTAAATAATTGGTCTCTTTTACCCGTGTCATCTTTTTTATCAGGCATATTTATCATTTTAAATTGTCTATACGCTCTACCGCTTTTTCGTATTCAAATACAAGAACATCACTTTCAATTTCGTTTGCAAGTTCCCGCGCCTTGTTATCAAGCGGCATTTCTTTGTATTCAATCAGCATTTTATTTAACTCCCGTATGTTCATATCGCACAGGGCTTTTCGTAAATCTTCAAGATTCATTGCGGAAAAGCCGACGCTTTCTTTTTTTTCTCCGTTGCCGACACTATCCTGACACAGAGCCTCGTCAATATTCTTGTTAAGGGTCCTAAGCATTGCCAAAAATTCTTCGGTTTTATCTTGAATTAATAATTCATCACCGGCGTTACCGGCGATTTCTAGTTTAGCCGCCAAATTTCCCACTTCAAGTGCGCCTAAGCTCAATGAAACGCTTTTTATGGCATGGGCAAACAGTGTATAATCTTTAATATTCCCGGCAGCGAACGCCCTGCCTATCTGCGTTATACGCTCCTCGCTGTCTTTGCGGAAAACGGAAAGAATATGTTTGTATGCTTTAACGGAAAGCCCTGTTTGAATCAAACCCAAAGCTGTATCCAAACCGTTTATTTTTGGAATCGTATCGGTCTCGGCTTCGGCAGACTTCGCTGCGCCTAACGTTTTGACATGTTTTTCGGAAGGTATCCATTTTAAAAGTATATCGTCCAGTCTTTTTATTTCGATTGGTTTCGGTAAAAAATCATCTATACCGTTTTGTAAAAACATTTCTTTATTGCCCACAAGCGCGTTTGCGCTTAACGCCACAATCGGGACTTTCTTTGCGTATTCACTCTCCCTCTCCCTTATAATTTTACTAGCGCTTATGCCGTCCAATT
>BNVA01000210.1 GCA_025997755.1 Spirochaetia bacterium
CGCATCGTCCGCCAGAACTGCCGCCGAACAATAAACGGAAAGCAGGTACGACGCGATACCGGAATCATCTACGCCGCGGAAACGCACGGAAAGTCCACGAGATTTTTCCCCGGGTACATTCGACTGATACAAACCTATAACGCCGCGTTTTGCCTCTCCTGTTCGTACAAGCAGCACATTTGTCTTACCGGTTTTTGCCGTAGGATTTTTTAAGCCGTCAACAAACAGTTTGTTTGTGGGAATAACCGGTACGCCGCGCCATTCAATAAATTTTCCACCGGCAATATTCACCGTTGCAGGCGGCACCCCGCGTTTAGTACATTCACGCTGGAATGCGGCAACAGCCCGCGGATGGGCAAGGAAGAACGAAGGCTCCTTCCAAACCTTAGATAACAACTCATCAAAATCATCGGGCATAGGGCGTCCGTAACGTGTCTGAATCCTTTGAGAATCCGCCGCATTTTTTAATAGGCCATAATCATCACTGTTAATAAGTTGGCTCTCCTGCCTCTCTTTAAGGCTTTCAACCGCAAGCGAAAGCTGTTCCTGTGTTTGATCAAACGGCGAACTGTACACATCCTGAATTTTCGTATCAATATTGATGATTGTGGAAATCGAATTAAGCCTGTATTCGCGCGGCTTGGTTTCATACTCAACATAGCCCTTGGGTATATCGATCTTTTTCGGGTCCTGACTGCAAAGCACATCAAGCGGCGTATCGCCCTCTTTTACCCTGTTTACCCTGTAAATACCCGCTTCAAGTCCCTTAAACTCAAGTAAACGTGTAAGCCACTTAGGCGTTAACGCCCCGTACTGCGGCGCTGTTTTTGTAATGTCGGCAAGCTGGGAAGCCGCCTCCCGACCCAACGCATTGATTGTTTTTTCCGCCATAATTTTCTCCTATTCTCCTAAAAAATTTTTTATTAAAAGGGGGTGCACATACATCCCGCTTAAAAATCAATTCTCAAAATCGCCGCAATTTTCGACGCGGCTCCCCCTCGCTCCAGCCCGCCGCGCGGTCTTCCGCTACCCCCACTCAATATACCGGCAGGCTTGTATCAACATCACGCGCCCATGCGTTCATACCGCCTGCAAGGTTAAACATTTTGCCCTTATAGCCCACCTCGTTTAAATCGCGTATCGCGTAAATACTGCGTTTGCCTACCTTGCAAATAAACACCGCAGGAATTTCAGGATTAAGCTCGTCTATACGCCGTTCCATCTGCCCCAGCGGGATAACCTTCACCACCGCCTTTTCCGTCGAGGGGAACTTTGCGATAGCTCGCTCGTGCGGCTCCCTCGTATCAATCAACTGGAAGGCATCCCCCGCGTCCATACGTTTTTTAAGCTCCGCTGCCGTAATCGCCTGCGCCAAAAAGCCGCCCAATTCATCCGCCTGTTTTTTTATGCCGCAAAATTGCTCGTAATCAATAAGCTCTGTTACACTGGGATTCTTGCCGCACACAGGACACGCAGTATCCTTTTGCAGAGAAAGCTCGCGGAACTTCATCTTCCATGCGTCAAACATCAACAGTCTGCCTATAAGCGGCGCACTTTGATTTTCGCACCCCGTTTGCCGCGCAATAAGTTTTAACACCTCGTTTGCCTGTATACAGCCGATAATACCGGGCAGCACACCGAGTACACCGCCTTCAGCGCAGGATGGAACCAGCCCCGGCGGAGGCGGCTCAGGATACAGACAGCGGTAACAGGGTCCTTCTTTTGCATAAAATACCGAAGCCTGCCCCTCAAACTGAAATATCGAGCCGTATACATTGGGAATTCCCAGCATGACGCAGGCATCGTTCACAAGGTAGCGGGTTTGATAATTGTCCGTGCCGTCCGCCACAATATCGTAACCGCGCATAATATCAAGGGCGTTTTCGCTAGAAAGCGTTGTGTTATGTGTAATAATTTTTATATACGGATTTAAGC
>BNVA01000211.1 GCA_025997755.1 Spirochaetia bacterium
AATAAAACTCTTTGCTTTTTAACGCATTGATTATTGAAATATCATAATCTGCACCAATAAAGCCGCATACATAGCCTAGCCTATTTGTAATAAGGATATTAGCAGTGGCGATATTACCCCACGCTTCAATTGCCCTCTCATTTTCGATAACTGCACAGGCAAATTTTCCCGTTTTATACGACTCGACAAGCGTGGGAACTGTTTCTTCATCGTAAATTGGATTTAAACAATCTCTTACTACGCCGTCTTCAGCAAATTCATCACGCAAAAAACCGGAACTTACGATGTATTGATATTTATTACCGGGCAGCTGTCTGCCGGTATATATCCATTTTATATCAAATGCCGATGCGATACGATCAAATGTTCTGCACATATCCCAGAATTCAGGGGTTTTTTCCTCAGCTTGTTTAATCCAATAATCAGTACGCTCCAAAATAGAATATTCAAGGAGTATCATTTCCATTACGTTTTCCATGTCTCTTTTCCATGTGTCATCAAGATAACGTTTATACGGAATGTAAATTACAAGTGAAATTACAAGCGAAACAAGTATAAAAAAAACTGAAAATTTGAACCGCAGGCTACTTGAAGCGCTCTTAAAAAAGAAATCAAAAAACCGGCTCATCCTATGCTCCTGTCGGCATGATAGTTCGATAGAGCTTGAATCGCCGTGATCAATTTATTTTTTTCGGCAATGAGTTTTTCAATTTCGGCAGACAGTCCGGTCAATACTGCAGGAACAACGGTTTTGTCTTGCAATGATTTGATAAGACTTTCTGTCTCATGCAATTTTTCGCTGAAAGATTTTAATCCCACAATAATGGCATCGGACTTCATTGCGTGTATTAACTGAAATATAGATGTAAGCGCCTGTCCTGCTTCAATCTGATTTTTTTCCGTTTCTTGTAACAGCAATTTGATTTCATTAAAATTATGCTCTGCATTTACGATAATATCATCACATACAATAGGGTCAATATGAATCACATCAAACAGCACCTGTATTTCTTGTTGTGTTTGTTGTTGAACTTCGGGAATGCGCTGTTCTAAATTGACTTGGGCACTTATATCTTCTATTCTGGCAAGAATGAATACCTGTGTTTTAGTTGTGCAATCTTCACCGTCCGTGATATTTTCAAACCGCATAAAATTACACTGTAATGTTTTTCTTCCGCCATTTTCCGTTTTATACACAAGTTTTTCAAACGGATTTATTTCATCAATTAGAGATTGATCATAATTACCCGATAGAATCATTTCAAAATAATCGGAAAACAATTCTTGCTCTTTATTGTTTAATGAACCTCTCAAAATATCAATAAAGTTTTTTCCTGCGAGCACGGTTCCACCGCCGGTACAATCGGGGGCAGACAGTATATTTTCAAGCGCAGGAAAATAAGATTCCTGAATGATATGGCGTTTATCCATAATAAAAACGCCGATACGCAAGTTGTCTTTCATTACGGCAAGTTTTTCAAGTTCATTCGTTAAATCCTGCATAGTCCGTTTTAGATGATAGCGCGCTTGGATCATCGACTTCTGCATATCACCAATTTCATCTGTCCTGTCTTTAGAGATTATTCGATCAAAATGAAGCCGGGACATATCATCGGCAAGAGCCCGCATCTCGTATAGGGGGCTTATCAATGTTTTTCTGATATTTTTTGAAAGCAGCAGGGCGGCAGCTATCGAAAGAACAAGCGCGGCAAGAATAGACCAGCGTCCGATTAGCTTTGTTTTATCAATTTTTGAAATATTATAATTGGCGCCAAGAAAACCGCATACGCTGCCCAGCTTATCGGTAATAAGGATATTAGCAGCGGCGACATCACCCCACGCTTCGACCGTGTTGGTACGCGAATAGGCAAATTTTCCGGTTTTGTATGACTCTACTGTTTCGGGTACATCGTCTCCATCGTATAATGGC